>PWLN01000006.1 GCA_003559375.1 Balneolaceae bacterium
CGGGATGACAGTGCGGGTTTTAATCAAGAGGCGGCGCATACGGTATTCGGTATGCCGGGATTTATCCGCGCCGCCTGGTTGTACAAAGTGCCCTTGTCATCCCGACCGGAATCCCGATGGTGAATTTCCGTCGGGATGGAGTGGAGGGATCTCCTTGCTAATGTACAGGTCAATGATTTGGATTTTTTTTACTGGTAAGTCCTCAGAATGGGAACAACCCTTGGCATAGCCATCCCTTTGGGGCGAGAGGGGACTTTTTGGACTGTCACCTATTCAATGGTGTTGCCCGCTTTTGGGCAAAATTAGGTGCTCGGGATGACAGAGTCCATATTATAACAAATGGCGACGCATAAAGATTGTAGCATGCCGCGTTCAAACCGCGCCGCCCTGTGCGGAATTCAATTACGATTCCATCATCTTGCAACCACACTCAACGATTTTGGGCCTTTAGATAATCTGGGAACAGGCACTTATTTTTTTGGTTTTCCAGGTTTTTTCCATCTGTTGGCTTGCTGATTTGTTACAACATTTTGAGGTAATCAATACTCATCTTGAGTGCCGTTTCAGGATTTTCCACCATATCCTGTTCCACGTAGAAATGTTCAACTCCGGCATCCAATGCGTTTTCAATAATTTCTTTCAGGTTCAACACACCGTTTCCGGCAGTGGTCATATACGGAAAAAGTGAGATCCATTCAGCAGGGCTGCCGCCATCACCGGCAAACCGGGCGGTCTCTTTCATATCTTTGATATGCATTAATTTAAATCTATCCGGATAGGATTGAAGATAATCTATCGGGTTGGCTCCGCCAGCTACAGTCCAGAAAATATCCAGTTCAAAGAAAACATATTCGGGTTCCGTCTCATCCAATATGATCTGAAACGGAATTTGCCCATTATCTTCTTGCAGTCCATAACCGTGATTATGATATCCGAACTTAAACCCACTATTGATGGTTACTTCTCCGATAACATTGAACAGATCTGCCGTTCTTTTGTAATCATCCAGTGTTGACCGCAGGTTCTCGGGAATGTAAGGAATGCAGGCGTATTCAAAGCCAAGAACCTCAGCTGCCTCCTGCAATTGAGGTATCCTGGTTTGCAGAGTATCTATATCGGTATGAATAGAAGTAACCCTGATATCGAAATCATCTAAAATGTTTTTAAAATCCAGAATATTATGTCCAAAGAATCCGCTTCCACTAAAACCAAGTTGCGGAGTAACGTCTTCCCAGGCTGTTATTGCAGATTCAGCACTAAAGGGGTAAGGCCCGTATAGCTCGAGTTCCTTGTATCCCATTCCGGCCAGCATCTCAACAGCTTTTCTGAAATCCTGTTCAAGCATTTTTGGCAATGAGAACAACTGGATACCAATACTCTCGAGCTTACCAGTAGTTTTGTGTGTAAATGCAAATCCCGGTAAGATTGAGCATGCAGCCGAAAAAGCGGCAGTTTGTTTTAAAAAAATCCGTCTGTTCATGGCTATTCGTTTATGATTATTTGAAACAGTCGCTTTATTTCATCATTATTTATACAATCTACTAAATAAATGCTCAACAGGGAAAAAAGCCGGGATCTGTGGTTTAAATCTCGGTTTTCCAGGTAAGAATCAATAAGCAGCGTGTGATTTCTAATAAAAAAGAAACAAATAGAAACTGTTTTTTCCATTTTTTCCATTTTTTACTTTTTTGTTCCTTTTTTTGTCCCCTTTGCAATTTCAATTTAGTATGTTAAGGGAATGACGCCTTTTATTTTCATTAATTATCATGGTAATTGACGTTTCTAACCTTTAAAGAACACCTTAACCTTCATAGCATGAAATACCAGAACAACATAACAAGAAGACAATTTGTAAAAAATGCAACTTTAACTGCCGGGGGCGGCCTGCTGTTAGGCTCACTTCCTGTGGGAGCCAGCGCTTTTGCAGCAGGCAGTGAAACGCTCAGAGTTGGTGTGGTTGGATGCGGCGGACGCGGTACAGGAGCTGCCAGCCAGGCACTGGAAGCGGATCCCGGAGTTAAAGTAGTAGCTCTTGGCGATGCATTCCGCGACCGGCTCGACAGCTGCTACGAAAACCTGAATAACCGCTGGGGAGAATCCGGACGCCTGGATGTGCCTGAAGAACGAAAATTTACCGGATTCAACGCATACAAGAATGTGATCGACCTGTCTGATGTGGTGCTTTTAACAAGTACTCCCGGTTTCAATCCCAAGCACTTTGAATATGCCATCGAAAAAGGCAAACACGTGTTTATCGAAAAACCACTCGCTACCGATGTGCCGGGTGTTCACAGGGTTCTTGAAGCCGGAAGAAAAGCCAAAGAGAAAAATCTTAATGTGGTGGTTGGCCTGCAGCGCCATTATCAGACCAATTACCGGGAAATTGTAAAACGGGTTCATAATGGTGATTTGGGCAATATCATCGCCGGACAAGTGTACTGGAATGGAGCCGGGGTGTGGGTGCGTGAGCGTCAGCCGGAACAAACGGAAATGGAATATCAAATGCGAAACTGGTATTACTTTAACTGGCTGTGCGGCGACCATATTCTCGAGCAGCATATTCACAACATTGATGTGGCTAACTGGTTTATCGGTGACCTTCCAATTACTGCCCAGGGAATGGGGGGGAGAGAAGTGCGTAATGGAAAAGACCATGGCCAGATTTTTGACCACCATTTTGTGGAATTTACTTACCCGGGTGGCCAGGTTATTTCAAGCCAGTGCCGCCACCAGCCCAATACCATGCGGCGTGTGGATGAGTTTTTCCAAACTGCAGAGGGTACCATTTACACAAGCGGCCGTGGCGATGGTGAAATGAAACTCTGGAATGGCAGTACTCGATATTCACATAACTTTATGGAAGACCCCAACCCTTACCAGGTGGAACACGATGAACTGTTTGCTTCTATACGCAGCGGTGGCGTGATTAATGATACAGAGTTTGGAGCCAATAGCACACTGATTGCAATTATGGGAAGAATGGCTACCTATACCGGCCAGCTCATCACACTTGATGCTGTGAAGAACTCCCAGGAAGTGCTGGTGCACGATGACCTTGACTGGAGCAGTAATCCTCCGGTATTGCCTGATGCCGATGGCAATTATCCGGTACCGGTACCGGGTGTAACTGCACTCGCGTAAACTTACTTGCTTAAAAAGGGATTAAGAATAAGACTTCTTTTTCTCAGTTTTATTAGCCACGAAGGCGAAAAGGCTCAAAGTTAATCTTTGAACATTCTTTACAATATGTCTTGTTAACAAAAGGACAGGTTCAGGAAGAGAATATAATTCTTTGTGCCATAGAGCCTTTGTGGCAATTTTGTGGCAATTCACACGATACTTTTTACAAACTTAATACTTAAAAAATGAAAGCACTTATTATCATCGACATGCTGAACGATTTCGTAACCGGTAGTCTTGCCTGCGAACGCGCGGAACGTATCATCCCCAACATTAGAAGGTTATCTACTGCATTCAGGGAAGCCGGATATCCGGTTATCTACAGCAATGATGCGCATTTGCCCGATATTGATGCTGAATTTAAGGTGTGGGGTCCTCATGCAGTAGCCGGAACAGAAGGGGCCGAAGTAATCCCTGAACTTGCTCCGGAACAAGGAGATATTACAGTACCCAAGCGAAGATACAGCGGTTTCACCGGAACAGACCTGCACCTTCAGCTTCAGGAACTCGGGATTGATACCGTGGTACTTGCCGGACTCCACACTAACATGTGCCTGCGCCATACCAGTTATGATGCATATGTACATGGTTACAGTATTGTTATACCTGAAGATTGTGCCGATGCATTCACCCAGAAAGACCAGGATGAAGGACTCGAATACATCAAAAAAATGTACAATGCA
>PWLN01000182.1 GCA_003559375.1 Balneolaceae bacterium
GTGGCCCGGTAGTAACCGCTGGCGGTTTGATCTTTATCGCAGCTACCCGCGACAGGATGTTTCGGGCGTTCGATAAAGACACGGGCGAAATCTTATGGGAAACTGAGCTTGAAACCGGTGCATTTGCCACGCCAAGCACCTATGAAATCAACGGCAAGCAATATGTGGTAATCGGTGTAGGTGGAAATTGCCTCTACTGCGGGCAAGGCCACCGTAAACTGGTTACAGAACCGGGTGATTCTTTTGTGGTTTTTGCGCTTCCTGATAAATAGTGTGAAGATATTTTTTTGCATTGCGCGTGGCGCTGTGCGCAAAGCGCATAGCGTTTTGCAACCGATACAATTCTTGCTAACAGATTTTTATGCCACTTTCAACTCATTCAATCCGGCCAGCATTTTATATTTCAATGATATGTCTCATTGTATTAACGGGTTGTAAAAGTGAGGAAAGCATTCCATCCGAAATGTTTGAGTTGCTGAAACCGTCTGAGACCGGCATTTCATTCGTAAACAGGGTGGATGAAAGCGTGGATTTGAACATCGTGACTTTCGAAATGCTCTATAACGGAGCAGGTGTAGCCGTTGGCGATATTACAAATAACGGGTATAACGACATATTCCTCGCTTCAAATATGGGAAAAAGCCGCCTTTTCCAGAACAACGGTGATTTTCGTTTTACAGACATCACTGAACAGTCTGGAATAAACACATACGGTAAATGGGCCAGCGGGGTAACCCTTGTGGATATCAATAGTAACGGGTTGCTTGATATCTACATCAGTTTTGGTGGCCCTTATGCCGACCCTGCACGGCGGGCAAATGAGCTCTATATCAATCAAGGTGATGGTACATTCATAGAACAGTCCGCTGAATTCGGCATAGCGGATACCGGCATTTCCAAACAGGCAGTTTTTTTTGATTACAACAAAAACGGGCTTCTTGACCTCTATGTACTCAATAACGGCCATGGGGATATACCACCCAATGTGATCAAGCCACGGCTGCTGAACGGGGAACACATCAATACCGACAGGCTGTACAGGAATAATGGCGACGGTACATTTAGCGATGTTTCGGCAGAGGCAGGTATCCTCATTGAAGGTTATGGGCTTGGCATAAATGTGTTCGACATCAACGGGAATGGCTGGCCCGATATTCATGTGGCCAACGATTTTCTGCCGAACGATATCGTCTATGTCAACAACAGGGATGGTACATTCACAAACCGGGCGGCTGAATATTTCCGGCATCAAAGTTACGCATCGATGGGAACCGATTTTGGTGATATCAACAACAATGGGCTTATGGATATTATCACGGTAGACATGCTTCCCGAATCAAACCACAGGCGCAAGCAGATGTACGAAACTTCGGGCTACGAACGATACCTCTCGCAATTGTTGATGGGTTATGAACCACAGGTTAAACGGAATGTTTTGCAGTTGCATAACAGGTACACTCCATTTGGCCATCCTGTATTTACGGATATTGCTCCTTTTGCTGGTATTGAAAGCACAGACTGGAGCTGGTCGGCCCTGTTCGCGGATGTTGATAATGACGGTTACCTCGACCTGATGATTACCAACGGTTTGCCGCGAAATCCAGCCGATAACGATTTCTCGAAAATTAAAATGGACATCCTTCGAAGTGGTCTGTTCGACCGCCCTATGATGGAGCGGTTGTTTAATGAGCTGCAAAACCTGGATGGAGTTTTCGAAAAAAATTACCTGTTCAGAAATAATGGAGACCTTACATTTCAGAATGTATCCGAATCCTGGGGATTCCGGGAACCATCCTATTCCAATGGTGCAGCATTTGCAGATTTGAATAATAACGGGCGCCTCGACCTGGTAATCAGCAACATTAATCAGGAGGTGTTTATTTATAAAAACAGGGCAAAGAATGAGAACAACTATGTGCAAATCAAACTTACAGGCACTGAAAACAATCTGCAGGGCATTGGTGCGAAATTAGCACTCTATGTTGAAGGGAAAAGCCTGCATCATGAATATGCGGTATCACGGGGGTATTTGTCGGCAATGGCTACACCTGTTCATTTCGGATTGGGCTCTTCTACGGAAATTGATTCGCTTGTGGTGGTTTGGCCGGATGGCCAAATGCAGGTAATCACAGAATTGGATGTAAACCATCAGGCTCATGTTGTATATGGTGCCCAGCCTTTAACTCCATTTCAATATGACAATCCTTCCGGCAGTTCTACACATATATTCAAAAACAGATCGGAAATGGCCGGTGTGGATTTTATTCACCGGGAAGACAATTTTAACGATTTCAACATACAGCCGCTCTTGCCTCATAAGTTTTCAAGAACAGGACCCGGTATTGCTGCAGGCGACATCAACAAAAATGGCCTCGATGATTTTTTTATTGGCGGCGCATTTGGCCAATCGGGCCGCATTTATCTTCAGAATGCTGATGGTTCATTTACCGGACATGATCTGGATGATGGCCCGGCGTATGAAAAAGATACCGGTGCACTGTTATTTGATTCCAATGGAAATGGATTTGCGGATCTTTATGTAGCCAGCGGAGGAAGCGAATTCGCACCCGGCTCCCAATATTACCGGGATCGGTTCTATTTTGGCGATGGCACCGGCAAATTCACCCATGAACCAGATGCGCTGCCAGATATCAGAACGAGCACATCTGTTGTGGTAGCTGCAGATCTGGATCATGATGGCACTCTTGAACTATTTGCAGGCGGCAGGGTAGTTCCGAATCACTACCCGCAAAAACCGGAGAGTATCATCCTTAAGTTCAGGAATGGAAGGTTTGAGGATGTGACAGATACGGTTGCCCCAGGGCTCAGGCATATCGGAATGGTAACTTCAGCGATCTGGTCAGATTATAATAATAACGGCTGGAAAGACCTGATCCTTGTCGGTGAATGGATGCCCATCACAGTTTTTGAAAACCGGAACGGGCGTCTCTATAATGTAACTGAAGAACTCGGACTTGCAAAAACAAGGGGCTGGTGGAACAGTATCACAGCTGCCGACTTTAACCAGGATGGCTATACTGATTATGTTGCCGGAAACCTCGGCCTTAATACTCTGATGCGAAACAAGCAGGAAGAGCCTGTAAAAATTCATTTCGACGATTTTAATGGCAACGGTATCATTGATCCTGTGATAAGCCAGATGATCTCCGGGAAACGTTATCCGGTTCATCTTCGTGACGAAATGGTACTGCAAATGCCGGAAATCGCAAGGCGGTTTCCAGGCTACAGTTCGTACGGTGAAGCTGCTTTGAGTGATATTTTCAATGCAAGGCAGTTAAATGAAGCTGATTCATACAGCATCGATACTTTTCAAACAAGCCTGATTGTGAACAATAGTGGCCACGGCTTTGATGTGGCCCCACTTCCTGCCGCCGCTCAGTTTGCTCCTGTCTATGGTTCAGTAACCGCAGATTTTGATGGCAGCGGATTCACAGATCTGCTTCTCATCGGCAACTCCTTTTCAACAGATGTTTTTATCGGGCATTACAATGCTTTTAGCGGACTTTTACTAAAAAATGACGGCAAAGGTAATTTTGAAGCGCTTGATTACGGCAGTAGTGGTTTCTTTCTGGATCAGGATGGTAAATCCCTGGCTGTTATCGGGGGGGCTGATGGCAAACAGCGTGTAATTGCAGCAAGAAATGACGGGCAAGCTGAACTTTTTGAAAACAGTTCTTCAGTTGATGTGTTACAGCTAAGGGCAGAGGAACAAGAAACCTCTGCAATCATAACTTTTACAGATGGAAGGCAGGAAAAACTGGAATTTTATCGCGGATCAGGTTATTTATCCCAATCGGTACGATCGGTTTTTTTAAACCGCAACATGCAAAAAATCGAGTTCTATGATTCCGAAGGGATCAACAGAACCGTAAATGTTTCATTTTAATCAGATATGACGTTTATGCTATTTTCAGATCATTCAATATTCATAATCTTTTTTTTGGGTTTTTTACTGCTGGTTACACTTTCAGCTTGTGAGGATTCGGCACGGCAATCTCATGATTCGGCTGCAATCAATGAACCCATACGGCTTATGTCTTTTAATATTCGTTTCGATAATCCAGACGATGGACCGGATGCCTGGCCACATCGCAAGGATTTTGTTGCCAGTATGTTCCGATTCCATAAAAACGATATTGTTGGCACACAGGAGGGGCTTATTAATCAGCTCAGAGAACTGGACGAAATGCTTCCGGAATTCGACTGGGTTGGAATAGGCCGTGATGACGGAAGGGAAGGCGGGGAGTTCTGTGCCATCTATTACCGCACCGACCGGTTCGACCTGATAGAAGACGGAACTTTCTGGCTTTCCGAGACCCCTCACGAACCCGGCAGTATCGGCTGGGATGCAGCTATTACACGAATTGTGACATGGGCCCGTCTGTACGACAGATTAAATGACAGGAGATTTATTCTTTTTAATACTCATTATGACCACAGAGGCCAGGAAGCCAGACGGAATAGTTCAGAATTAATTCTGCAAAAAATTACCGAACTCGCAGATGGTGATCCGGTTATCCTGATGGGAGATCTTAATGCTGTGGAAAGCCAGGATCCGTACAAAATCCTTGCCGACCCTGAACTTGGCCCCGTGAGGCTGGAGCTGTTCGACGGGTTTTATCACTCCCGATACGGCCATCATGGGCCTACATCAACCTGGAATGCGTTCCGGGAAATTTATCCCGACCGGCGCATCGATTACATTTTTGTGGACACCAATTTTTCTGTAATTCAGCACGGCATCCTGGCAGATATCCGCGATGGGCATTTTCCATCCGACCATCTTCCCGTTGTGGCCGATGTTGAATTCAACAGATAAGAAGTCATCTGCCGAGTTCGTCAAAAAAAGAGCCTTAAGATAATGCAAATTATCACTCCACAAACCTTAAACCTCAAACCTTAAACCTCAAACCTCAAACCTTAAACCTCAAACCTCAAACCTCAAACCTCAAACCTTAAACCTGAAACCTCATGAACAAACAAATCAACCGCCGCCAGTTTCTTAAATCTACCACTGCCCTCACTGCAGGCCTGGGTGCAACATCAGCAATTGGGTTATCCTCTGCGCTGAAAAAGGATGCCACCCTCCCGGTACCCTGTGAGGATGATTTCGTTACCATTTTTAATGGAAGTAACCTGGATGGCTGGCATATCAATGGGGCGAGCTGGAGGGTGGAAAACGGAGCGATTGTTTGTGAGCAGGATCCGCCCGGTTCAGGGAACGGAGGTATATTGCTTACCGATAAAACCTACAGCGATTTTGAACTCATTCTTGATGTAAAACCGGAATGGGGCTGCGATTCGGGAGTTTTTTTGCGATCTGCTCCAAATGGTGATTCCTACCAGGTTTATGTGGATTACCACGATGAGCCCAACAATGGAGGTATATCCGGATTTTTATACGGACAGGGAACAGGAGCCTGGCGATCAGAACCATTCAGGCATTTTGGCGTTTTTGATGACGATGGCAATTTGATTGATCTGGAGATGAGGCCGTTTGACCTGTATCCCGGCCACCTTGAGAACCCCGACCGCTATGCCTGTACAATGGAAGAATGGCGGGCAGCCTGGAAACTGAATGATTATAATGAACTGCGAATACGCTGCGAAGGCAAATACCCGATTATCACTACCTGGATAAATGGCGTAATGATCGGAAAATTTGATGCCGCTGCAAACATTCACCCTCGATTCCACAAAGAACGTGTATATGAACAGCTGGGTGACGAAGGCCATATCGCACTCCAGGTGCACGGCGGAACCACATGGTGGGCGGAAGGAAAAAAAGTATACTGGAAAAATATCAGAATTAAAGAATTACTCTGATTAAATCACTATTTTCCAATTATGAAATCGTTTTCGGTTTACGATATACTTGATGCTGGATATCAAAGTTCAAAGTTCAAAGATCAAAGGTCAAAGGTCAAAGTTCAAAGTTCAAAGATCAAAGTTCAAAGATTAAAGTTCAAAGATTAAAGTTCAAAGATTAAAGATCAAAGATGGCGCAAGCGTCTCGCCTGCCCCTTCGGGGTTTATCCCTACGGGGTTTGTGCTTTCAAGGTTTTAACATTAATCCAGCATCCAGCATCCACCAACCATAACATCAGTCACAGTAATAACTAAATAACAATCAGAATGAATTCAGTAAATCAAATTAAAAATTACATAAACGGGCGCTGGAGAGATTCACAGTCCGGAAATAACGGAGATGTGATTAATCCCGCTTCCGGGCAGGTTATCGCCAGTGTGCCACTCTCTTCCAAAGAGGAAGTTGAAGAAGCGATACAAGCAGCTGATCAGGCTTTTGATGGATGGCGCCGTGTGCCTGTTACAAAGCGCATCCAGTACATGTTTCATTTTAAAAACCTGCTGGAAGAACATGCAGAGGAACTTGCCAAAATCATTACAAATGAATGCGGCAAAACCTATAAGGAAAGTATCGGTGAAATACGGAGGGGAATCGAAAACGTTGAAAACTCATGCGGTATGCCTATGCTGATGCAGGGCACCAATAATGAAGATATTGCCACTGGAATAGACGAGCATATGATTCGCCAGCCACTCGGAGTTGTCACAGCCATAACTCCGTTCAATTTTCCGGCAATGATTCCGCTTTGGTTCCTGCCTTACGCACTGGCATCTGGCAACTGTTTTATTCTGAAGCCAAGTGAGAAAGTGCCGATGTCGGCCGTCAAAATTTTCGAATTGCTGGATCAGCTTGATCTGCCACCGGGAGTGGTACAACTTGTAAACGGCGATAAATCATCCGTGGATGTTCTGCTGGAACATCCGGTGATCAGAGCGGTTAGTTTTGTGGGTTCCACAAACGTTGCCAGGCATATTTATGCCACTGCATCAGCAAACGGAAAGCGGGTTCAGGCACAGGGAGGAGCAAAAAACATGGTAATCGTACTTCCCGATGCCGATATGGATATGACCACACGCATTGTAGGCGATTCAGCATTCGGTTGTGCCGGTCAGCGTTGTCTAGCCAATTCACTGGCTATTACCGTGGGTAGTGCAAAAGACCCTTTCACCAAGGCCATTTCGGAAAAAGCTGCAACCCTGAAAGTAGGGTACGGGCTGGAACAGGATACCGAAATGGGTCCGGTTATTTCGGCCCAGAGCAGAGACCGTGTATTTGGATTTGTAGACACAGGGTTGAATGAAGGCGGCCGTATTCTTGTGGACGGGCGCGGCAAAAATGTAGCATCCTATGAAGGGGGTTACTGGGCATATCCTACTGTAATGGATAATATTGATCCGGCAAGCTCTGTTGCAAAAACAGAAATCTTTGGCCCTTTGTTTGGCCTCATTCATGTTGAAACGGTAGATGAAGCCATCGAACTGATTAACAGCCAGGCATACGGGAATATGGCGTGCCTGTTTACAAGCAGCGGCGCTGCAGCAAGACAGTTCAGGTACGAGGCAAAAGCCGGAAATATCGGGATTAACATCGGAGTGGCAGCTCCCATGGCCTATTTCCCGTTCAGCGGCTGGAAGGAGAGCTTTTTTGGAGACCTGCACGCGCAGGGACACCATGCCGTTGAGTTTTATACACAAACCAAGGTAGTTGTGGAACGCTGGATCCGCGACTGGGACCGAAAATTCTGATCGGATGTTTCTGATAGCAAAGCTTATCTGTTACCTCATGTTTGCAGTGATGCTGTCCCTTGAACCGGTAACGGTGAAGGGACAGCAATCACAAAACCCTGAAGTGTATTTGATTGCCCATCGAGGTGGAGTAGTGGATGAAAATCATGCCGAAAATTCCCGTGCATCCATTTTATCGGCAATTGAACGTGGTTACTGGATGCTTGAAGTGGATATCCGCGAAACAAGGGATGGCAGGCCCATTCTCCATCACGATACTGATTTCCGCCGTTTTTATAATGAACCGCGTCGGGTGGAAGAGATGAACTGGGATGAAATCAAACAGCTGCGCTCAGAGATAGATGGCGACAGGCCGATCCTCTTTTCCGAAGCGGCTGAACTGGCGGGCGGCCATACCCGCCTGATGCTGGATGTGAAAGGGAATAACTTCTCCGAGGGATTCTACCGTGAAATTGAAGAAGCCCTGATTCATAACAATCTGCTGGAAACCACATTTATTCTAACCGGTAGACAGGCCCAGGACTATTTTGGTGACAGAACCTCACATTCAATCAGTTTTAACAGGCTGATGGAAGCCGCTGATGCGGGTGAGGATGTAAGCCGAAAATACCATCTGTTCATGCTGGCGAGTCAGCTTACAGAAGAGATGGTACAAAAAGCCGGAGAATTAAATGTGCTTGTAGTTGCCGCCGTTAATGAATTCCGATATGTTCAGGCCGGTGAAGACACATGGGAGGGTGCCAAACGGGATGTGGAGCGCCTCCTCGCCCTGGGGGTTCAATATTACCAGATCGATTCGATGTATGAGGCTCTCTTTAAATGATTATAGCCACCAAGGCACAAAGGCACGAAGGTGAATTATGTGGGGCCTGAATAAAATACATCTTAGTGCCGTGGTGCCTTGGTGGCCATTCACCTTCGTGGCAAAAAAAACCGAAATCGAAAATGTTGACTCATCGATGAATCTATTCAACAATTCCGCGTTTCCACACTAATGAATGATTCTTTCCCCTTACCCGTTCTATTTAATAACGGATGTATAGTTAGCAATTTGAATCAAATCAATTAAAAATGGATTCAATCATAAGACAGATTAAGATCAAACTTAATGTTCCTGAAAGTACTGCAAGATATTATGAGCGGCATACCAAATGGGAAGATGAGGGAGGAGCCACACCTGTACTTACAGAACCCTTCCAGTTCGATCTCCCGTTTGAAAAAGGAGATTTGCTCAAGGTATTAAGCGGAGTAGTGGATATCAGAAATGGAGAAGTATTCTATATCGTGGATGTGGAAAAGGCACAAAGGTGAATGGCCTCCAAGGCACAAAGGCACAAAGGAGTATAGCCACTAAGGCACCAAGGCACAAAGGAGTATAGCCACAAAGGCACAAAGGTGAATTATGTGGGGCCTGAATCAAAAACATCTTAGTGCCGTGGTGCCTTAGTGGCCATTCACCTTCGTGCCCTTGTGCCTTAGTGGCCATAAAAAGAAATCCCGCAATCGTTTTTCCCGTCAAATCAGCCTATATTTCACTTTGAATGTTAAACAATTTTAGTGAAATGAATCTAACCCCTAACCTGCTCATTAAAAATGTAAAACCTGTCGGCAATGGCTTTGACGGAGGTGAAACCACTGACCTGAGGATTAAAGACGGCCTGATTGCCGAAATTTCTGCCGGCCTCGATCAAAACAACGCAGAAGAACTCTTTGATGCCGGCGGAGCCTTCGTTAGCGGAGGCTGGATGGATATGCATGTTCATTTCCGGGAACCAGGCTATGAACACAAGGAAACCATCGAATCGGGCTGCCGTTCTGCGATGTTCGGTGGATTTACAGAAGTGGCATGCATGCCCAATACCAATCCGCCAATCCATACACGCGATGTGGTGGAATTCATAAAAAATAAAACAAAAGATCAGCTGGTTGAGGTTCACCCAATAGGATGTGTCACAAAAAGCCGGGCCGGAAAATCGATAGCAGAAATGGCCGACATGATGAATGGCGGGGCAGTTGCTTTCAGTGATGATGGCGACCCGGTATATAGTGCACAGGTGATGCGGGTGGCACTTGAATACTCTTCCATGCTCGGGGTTCCCATCATCAATCACGAAGAAGACCTTGACCTGTCACGCCCCGGACACATGCACGAAGGAGAAGTATCGGCCAGGCTTGGACTGGAAGGATCGCCCTCCATTGCCGAAGAAGTGATGATTGCACGGGATATCCTGCTGGCAGGATTCACCGGCGGTCATATCCACGTAGCCCATATCAGCACACGAAAAGCTGTTGACCTTGTTCGCAAAGCCAAAGCGGATGGACTGAATGTTACAACAGAAGTATGCACACACCATTTTGATCTCACCGATGAGGAAGTACAGTTCCGCAGCTTTGATACCAACGTAAAAATGCACCCCCCACTTCGTACTCAGGATGATGTTGATGCGATGATTGAAGGGCTTCGGGATGGAACCATTGAGGTTATCTGCACCGATCATGCACCACACTCCATTGAGGAGAAGGAAGTGGAATTTATCTACGCACCAAACGGAATTATCGGGCTGGACACAGCCTGGAGCATCTGTGTGAAACGCCTGCTAAAACCGGGCTTGCTGACACTGACAGAAATCCTGGAAAAATTGGTAGTGAATCCGAGAAAAATATTAAAACTGGATGTTCCGCGTTTAAAACCCGCAAGTAAAGCGAACCTTACACTTTTCAATACAGAAGAAGAATGGCTGTACAGTGCCAATGAGGTGAGGTCAAAGTCAGGAAACTCACCCTACATCGGTGAAAAAATGACCGGCCGGGCAATAGCCATTTACAATAAGGGACGTTTTTGTGTCAATAAGCTGAAGAGTTAACCGTTTTATTATCATCCATGTCTTGTATCCGAACTTTCAGATGCACGTGATGCCGACGTACCCGTTTAAATGTTGATTTCAAATCAATCTATGAAGTTTTTTTGGCTGCCGGTTATGCTGGCATCTTATCTATACTATTTACCGGCCGAATCTGTCGCTCAGCAGAATCTTGAAGAGCTTGAAAAGCTTCAGATTTTCGATCATTTCGGAAACATACCCGATGAGGAGTTCTACTATGAGCCTTCCCATACTTACCCCTACGAATATCTCAGAAAACAGTCGTTTATGCGGCTTCCGGAAACCGGACGGAACCTTGTTGCCATTATCGATTATCTGGTCCGTATTAAAGTTTTCAGTGATGATCCGTTTGATATTGCTGAAGCCGCGATGGTGGGCATCCCATTCTATTTTGCCGATGATATTGAGCGGATTGCAAACCTTGAGGGAATCACACATCATCCGGATGGAACACGCAGTTATCTGCACCGCAATGATACCCGGATTGTGGATTTAAACTCACGATACAAGATCATTGAATTTGAAATGCCGGATGTTCAGAAAGGCTCTATCATCGAATATAAATATACCCTGGAAAGGCGATATATTGAGGAATTACCCGATTTTCATCTCTCGCACAGGGTTCCAACACGATATGCATCACTCTATCTGCAAAATTCAAATTTCGCACGTTATGAAACGGTAAAAGAAAATGTGGATTTCGAACTGAGCTACATTGAACAGCGAGTGGATACAAGCAGCGTGCCAATGATATTTACCTACAGGCGTCCGGAACCGGTGTTTATCCAGAAATGGAGGGCCGGAGAAATTCCAGCGCTCGATGCATCGAGTTATGTATCATCCATCGATGATATCCGGTCTAAATTGCGTTTTCAAATCAGTGAATTTGGTCAGCCGCGACAGCCGCTCGAAAACAGCTGGGAATTTGTTGCAGCACAGATACTGAGGAACAATAATCCATTCCACTACACAGACGGTTACCCGGAACTTTTGGAACTTGGCAGGGAAATAGCACAGGAATCATCAGGAGATGTTGCTGCCGCGACCAATATTTTTAAAACCGTAAACCGTTCGGTTCAATACAATGGCCAGCGCTCGGTTTTTTCGGAAGGAAGCCTGAATCATGTTCTGGCCGGAGAGCCGGCAACCCAGGCGGAGATCAACCTTGTACTCCTTGCCATGCTCAGGGGGGCAGGGCTTGAAGCCAGGCCGCTCTATCTGTCAGCCCGCGAATTTGGCCGCATCAACCGATCATTTCCATCACTTTTTCAATTCAACAGCATGCTGATTGTTAGTGAGATTGATGGCGAAAAATATTTTATGGATGCATCCTTTCCTCACAGCCTTCCAAACCTTATACCTGTGGAATCATACAATGAGCAGGGTATGGTACTGTCGGAAAATACCCACGAATGGATGGAGATTTCACCGGAACGCAGCGTATTTAGCCTTGATATTTTCGTGGAAGCCCGGCTTACACACAATGGATCGCTCACCGGCAGGCTGGAAGCTGTTACAAAAGGATATCCCTCTCAACAAATTCGCCAGAATATCGACAGGGCTTTGTCTCTGAGGGAAATAATTGCAGAAACGTTTTTTGATGTGTACGGTGAAGCGGTTCTTGAACAGAACCGGATTACCATCGACGGAGAGGATAATGACATTGTGCACGTAGAGACTCAGTTTACCATCCCCGACTATGCCATCACGTTTACGGAGGGTATCGAATTTCGTCCGATGATTGTAGGGTATCTTTTCAGGAACCCATTTGAATCTACAGAGCGCAGGGCGCCGATTACACTGGATGCACCTGAATTATTATCTATTCGCTACAAAATTGAGCTGCCAGATGGCTTCTCATTTGATGTATCCGGAGAAACACGGTCAACAAGCCTGGCGGGTGCACGTCTATTTGAGGAATATCTAACCGACCGCAATACCATCGAATATGCCTTTGATATCGAGATCAATCGCAAGGAGTTTCCTGCCGATGTATACAGCCAGCTCAGGAGGATGTATGCACGATGGGTTGATCTGAGCAATGATGTCTGGTTTATTGAAAATCAGCGGTTATGATCCTCGCTATTGAAACATCAACACAGGTCTGTTCTGTTGCATTGGGCCAATCGCCGGAAGAGATAACGGAAAAAAGGATTCAGGGCAAAGGTGTTCACTCGGAATATACATTTACCTTTGTGCGCGATTTGCTGGAGAAATACAAAACCGGTATTTCAGGCCTTGAAGCGATACTTTTCAGTAATGGGCCCGGCTCATATACCGGCCTGCGGATAGGTGCTGCAGCAATCAAGGGGCTGCTTTTTCGCCAGGAAGTACCGTTCTACACGTTGCCTACCCTGTTTTCATTTGCTGTTCCGTTCATTGATTCAGGCAGTGTTGTTATTCATGCCGTTATTGATGCGAGGCGACAGCATCTTTATTACCAGAGAGTTGAAAAGGATTCTGATGACGCTCTGCACCTGTCAAAGCCTGCCGTGTGTGAGATTGCCGGGCTTGAAAAAGAAATCAATAAAGGGGATGTCATTATTGGCACCGGATGGGATCGGATGAACCCGGCAGTTACGGGCGGAACAGCCAGCCATGGTACGGAAGCCATCAGTGCCAGAAACCTGATTCAGGGGTGGAACCATCCGCTTGTTCGGCCGCATTTCATAAAAACCAACGTCGAAACATTCGAGCCGGAGTATCTGACAATGAGCCAGGTAAATAATACCAATTTTGGGTAATGGCCACTCCCGAAGGGATCCCTATGGGGAAAGGCACCAAGGCACTAAGATGAATGGCCACCAAGATACTAAGCCTCGAAGAAGTATTGGTGGCAAGTACCCAAAAACTCCCCCTTTGCTAAAGGGGGTCGGGGGGATTTCCTTTTTGGAATGACTATGAAATAGAATTGTAGTTGAATCGTGTAACCAAAATATCATCCTTTTCGCGTAGTTGGGCATGGAATAAACGATTCAACAATTCCACGATTCCACATAATTCATTATTTTAGATTGTTCTGAAACTTAATTATTCAATATGTCGTGGTTTAAAAGAAAAGACACCAATATTCAGACCAGCAAAAAAAAGGATATGCCGGAAGGGATCTGGGTTAAAGTTCCCACAACGGGGGAGACGATACACCATCGTGAACTCGAAGAAAATGTATGGGTTGATCCGCTGAGTGGATACCATTTCAGGATTGGCAGCCAGGAATATTTTTCATTTCTGTTCGATAATGGCAGTTATAAAGAAATTGCCGGTGATATTTTACCAGTTGATCCGCTCAATTTTGTTGACCGGAAAAAATATTCTGACCGAATCAAACAAACCCAGCAAAGCACCGGCCTTACCGATGCATGCCGTGTTGGGGTTGGCCAGCTTGATAAGCACGATGTGGTGATTGCATGCATGGATTTTGCCTTTATCGGTGGCAGCATGGGTTCGGTGGTGGGAGAACGCCTGAGCGTAGCTATTGACCATGCCCGCGAAACCAAAACACCGCTTATTATCATCTCACAATCGGGAGGAGCGCGGATGATGGAGAGTGTGTACAGCCTGATGCAGCTTGCAAAAACCTCGGCAAAATTGGCTCTTCTTGAAAAAGAAAAAGTACCTTTCATATCCGTCATGACAAACCCAACCACCGGAGGGGTGACGGCAAGCTATGCCATGCTGGGCGATTTTAACATTGCAGAGCCGGGTGCGCTTATCGGATTTGCAGGCCCACGGGTAATACGTCAGACAATCGGCAGAGACCTGCCGGAGGGTTTTCAAACATCCGAGTATCTTCTTGAACATGGCTTCCTCGATTTCATTGTGAAAAGGCCAAAACTCAAAAAGAAGATTTCACAGTTGCTGCGAATTCTGAAAAACAATAAATGATCCCGCGGGAAATATTGAATTTTTTTATACGTCATCTGATGAGTCCCACCAAAAAACGAACCATTTAAAAAATGAGATCATCCCCGAATAACTCGTCTGATGACTGGCGGGGTATGGGAGTGCGTACAGTCCCAGAGGTAACGAGGGCAGGCGGGATGACAAGGGCACTTTGTACAACCAGGCGGCGCGGATAAATCCCGGTATACCGAATTCTTCATGCGCCGCCTCTTGATTAAAACCCGCACTGTCATCCCGAGCCACTAATTTTGCCCCAAAAGCGGGGCAACACCATTGAATAGGTGACA
>PWLN01000451.1 GCA_003559375.1 Balneolaceae bacterium
CCAAGCTTTGTAATGAGCAATAGTTTCACAAATCAAACTCTGGCACAGATTGCACTTTGGAATGAAGAGTTTGAAGTGGGTGTGCATGTTCTTCCCAAACACCTGGATGAAAAAGTAGCCCGCCTGCATCTTAAGAAGATTGGCGTGGAGCTTGAGGAACTCACAGATGAGCAAGCTGAATACATCGGTGTTCCAAAAGAAGGGCCGTATAAGGCTGATCAATATCGTTATTGATAATGATGCGCTTTAATCTTGTACTTCAGTACAAACGAAAATAAAAAAAGCCCGGCTTATCAGATGTAAGCCGGGCTTTTTAGGTTTAGAGATTCCAAAAATTTTACTCTCCCTTCACAAACTGAACATTCATTATCAGTTTTACATCTTCGGAGACCACAAGATTACCGGCTTCGGTTACTGCGCTCCAACTCAGGCCGAATTCTTTTCTATTGATTTTTCCTGTTACTTCAAATCCGGCTTTGGTTTGGCCGTACGGGTCAACAACTGTTCCGCCATATTCCACGTCCAGTTCAACAGTTCTTGTATGATCACGGATTGTTAAGTCGCCGATCAATTTAAATTCGTTTTCACCAAATTTTCTGAAGGATCGTGATTTAAATACAAGTTTAGGAAATTGTGATGCATTGAAAAAATCATCTGACTTCAGATGGTTATCCCTGTCTTCATTATTTGTGTCAATACTGTTGATATCGGCTTCAAAACGAATTTCAGCACCATCAAAATTGTCATTTTCAGATTCTAATTCGGCATCGAACTTATTAAATTTTCCAGTTACTGTAGAAATCACAAGGTGTTTTACTTTAAATGTAATTTCTGAATGGGTAGTATCTAAAGCCCATTTGGCCGCGGTTAAAGTACTCATAACTTAATTTGATTAACTTGAAATTAATATTTAATTGTTTAATATTAAACTAATATAAGTACTCCAGCGTTCCCGGTCAATACCATTTTCCGGGTTTTTATTCTATTCATAAAACAATCAATGCTTATCTTGTTCAATTCATTCAGTAAAAACATGGGCAAATGAAGTTCATCATTTTAATAGTATTTCTTTTTTTAACGGCTGCATGCAGGCATAATCAAACAGACACGCAACAAAAGTCGGCAACCTGGACGGAGATTCAGGAACGGGGATATGGCACAATTACCCTCGCTTTTGTGCCAAGTGAAGGATTTTCATATACAGACGCGGATGGCAGATTAACCGGTGTTACGATTGATTTGATGAGGGATTTTAAAAGCTTTGTAAACAGTAATTATGATGTAGATATAGAATTGTTGTTTGAACCGATTGACAGCTTTTCTGCTTTTTACAACCATGTGAAAGAGTCACAAAGCGGGGTGTTTGGTGTTGCGAATGTGACCATTACTGAAGAACGGCGGAATGAGCTGCAGTTTAGTCCACCGTATTTGACCAACATCGCCACACTGATAACCCACCGGGATGTGCCAGAAGTTGAGTCATTTCAAGAGATTTCGGATACATTTTCAGGGCTTTTACCACTTGCATTCGAAGGAACTCTTCATCAGGAACGTCTTGAAGGGATACAACAGAAATTTCTTCCCAATGCTGTAATGTCATTTGCACAATCTAATAATGAAATTATTGAACGAGTCTCGGCAGAAAACCGGTATTTTGCATATGTGGACATCTACAACTATTGGCGGGCCGCAGAACGCGGTGCACCGCTGAGGCGCCATGCTGCCGGGGACGAATCATCAGAACAATTTGGCGTAATCATGCCTCTCGAATCCGATTGGGCAAATGTGATGGAAGAATTTTTGGATCACAGTGGCGGTTATATCTATTCCAGCCGTTACAGAGAGCTAATGGAAAAACACCTTGGGCCAGAGCTGGCAGATCTATTGTTGAACAGTGAATAAACCCTGACACAAAACATGGTATTTCTATAGTTCCCCAAAACCAAATTTGATTTTAGTGAAAATCGATTGCCTGACTGCATTTTATATTGGAATTATTATCCCCTTGGCCTAAATTATATATAGAGATCTAATTAACTTATAACTAACTATTTGAACGATGAGAGTACAAGCCTGTATCGGGTTATATATCCTATTGGTATTAGCCTCGGTTTCATGTTCAGGAACCACGAATGCCACTGAAGAAACAAGGGTAAATCCATCTTTCCAGGAGTTAAATGTTAAAAGAATCCATGTGAGCAATATTATTGCAACATACAAGTATACTGACCACAGTGGAAGAGAAAATATTGAAGAGGGTGACACAGCATTTGGAATCTATTTTGTGACAGCAGAAAAAGACGGAGATATGTTTATAGGTGAGAAATATGAAACAGATGGCTTTGCAAATATCGAGAGCTCCGTGATTATATCACTCGACAATATGGTTCAACCCCGCCGGATAACCCATCTTCAAATCATTGAATACATCGAAATTGAAAATCAATATACCTATCTCACTATGGCAGAGATGGAGAATATCGAGATCAATGCAAATGAATTTAATGACATGACCATAAAGTTTGTCAGAAATGGCCAGGCCGTATGCAGCTATATAAGAGGATTTATTGAAGATGTTGATTTTGTGAATGGCACTACGGGTGAAGTGCTGGACTTTAAATGTGATGCGGATACAAGCCTGGAGATTGAAATAGTTGGCAGCGGCAGTTCTTAGGGGGGGTACTCCAACTCATAAGTGATGTGATTTTAAATATCAATAACGAATTCATTCTGATTTACTCATCGCCACAGATGACACAGAAAAACATAGATTGCCTCTCTGTGAAAATCTGAGTCTTCAGTGGCAAAAATCGAATGCTATGTATCAAATCATTTAATTACTAACTCAGCACTGGAATCATGAAAACACCAATCTTTTCGTGTATAATTGCTTTTTTTCTTCTATCAGTGATATCCTGTTCAGATACTGTGAAAACAGATCCTGACGGAAATATTATTGGTCCCGGTGGAAATATCAATGAACCTGTTATTGAAGAAGATGAAAAAATAGAACAGATGATCACTGTGGATTATCGCGGTAATCTGGCAGAACTGGCCTTTAGCAACGACGTAAAATTTTCAATCAGGCCCGAAAACAATCCAAATGCCGGTAATGAAAAAATTGCGATTGCATTATTGGAGAATGACCGCTTTTTCAATACCGACAATGATATCGTGTTTGATTTTTCAGTGATGAATAATCCATTTATTGTTGATCTGGAGTACACGCTTCCTGCCGGCCTGGAGGATGATGATATTGCACTTTTACTCTACTCTCCGGGAACATCGATTGATGAATTTGACCATCATGAAGTGAGCTATACTTACAACGCCGATAATGGAAAACTAACCGCAAGTTTCTCGGCGCCAGACAGCAACCCATTCACAGGTAAAACAGACAGCCGTGAAATTGCATATAAAAGTGGGAGTAAATATTCAAGGCTCAACATAAGCTGGTCGATGCGTAAGGAGCTTTTAACGGAAGGCCCTCACAGAAAAATCATCAAAATGCCTTTCTATGAACAATCCTATAATACTTGCTGGGCAGCATCTGTAAAAATGATGGGTAGAGCCTATTCTCCTGTGGCTAACCGGGAAATGGAGATGAGGTTGCATGATGTGGTGAAGCACATGAATCATTCAGATTTCAACGGGGGAGCGGGTATCTATGCATTTCGTTTTACGTTGCCAAGGTATCTGAGGAATAAAACAAATGTTAATTTTGAAACCTCCTCTTTTTTAAGGACTTCGGCATTACAATATGAGATTGTAAAAAAAATCAGTGAAAATAAACCGGTGATTCTGAATTTGAGATTTCCGGGAATCGGTGGTCATCAAATCGTTGTAATTGG
>PWLN01000387.1 GCA_003559375.1 Balneolaceae bacterium
AAGTATTGAAATGGTTTCGTACGCCTGAGGGGAAAAAATATCTTCGGAATAAAATTCAGGATGATGGAGAAGAGTTAGATGTTACTAACCTGAATAACAATATTCCGGAGCTTCAGTCCAATAAAATGTACCGGGCGATTTGGTCTCAAATAGAAGAGTCAAAAATTACGGTAAGGCCATACTCATTTAACAAAAACAGGTGGGCAGGTTTGTTCCTTAAAGTAGCTGCAGCAATTCTGGTAATGGTTACTGCAGCATTCTTTACAGTTTTAAATGAAAATAAGGAGCCAGAAATCACTGAGATTCACAAGCCTGTCATCATTAAGACGGGCGCCGCAGAAAACCGCACTATACGCCTTTCCGACGGTACTACAATCAGGATGAACGCTGAAACGGAACTTGTTGTATCAGGTTCATATCTGACAGGATCCAGAGAAATTTTTCTCAATGGAGAGGCATATTTTGAAGTAAAGCACGATCCCGAAAATCCCTTCATCATCCATAGCAACCAAACGTCAATTGAAGTGCTTGGAACGGAATTTAATGTGCGCTCATACAAGAGCCAAAACAATGTTCAGGTAGCTGTTGTGAATGGCAAGGTATCATTTAAAAATGAAATTCCCGGGCAGGAAGTAAATAAACTGATTCTGGGTCGCGGGCAGTATGCATACCTGGATCTTAATAACGGAAGGTTTGATAAAGATGATGTAGCCATTGAGAATTATCTTGCATGGAAAAGTCGCATGCTCAGTTTTGAAGATCTTTCTTTAGCTCAGGTGTGTCAGCAACTATTTCGACTCTATGAAGCCGGCTGCAGTTTTGAAGATGACGGCGTCGAATCACTTCTGATTACAGCCAAGCTTTCAGACCCTACACTTGAAAAAATATCGGAAGTTATAGCGCTTACGCACAATATCCGGTACGAAAAAACTTCAAACCGGATTAATTGGAAATATTCTTATTAGAATAAAACGGAAAAACTTGTCAGTAAAACCATAACCATAAAAATAAATCACATGTTGAATAATACGATTACTATAAATGTAAGAAGGATATGCCGGAAGCTATTTCCTGGCATAGCTGCGATCGGATTGTTTCTCATGCCGGATGTGATAAATGCCAATGCATTTCAGTATTCGGAAATGAGGCAACACGTGCAATCGCTGCCCGGCCTGGTTGCATATCAAACAGATGCGAATAGTGAAACTCTGATCTCATTTGAAGTTTCAAATGTCTCTTTGGTTCAGGCATTACAACAGCTTGCTGAGCAGTTGCGGGTAGGGATTTCATTTAATCCTGACAGCATGCCAAATCAGATTGTTAGCATCAGTCGGGCCAATACGAGCGTTTACGCTATTCTGAATGAACTATTGGTAGGAACGAATCTGGAGCCCACGGTGCCACCAACCCGCGATGTGATCATTATCAGAGAGAAAGCTGCTGAAACTACGGATTACTTATATCAGGAAGATATCCGTGGAACTGTAGTTGACTCCCGTACAGGCCAGGGCATACCAGGTGTAACGGTTATGATTCTTGGTACGCAGCTTGGCACAGCTACAGATATGAACGGAGATTATCAGATCAGCGTACCCTCACGGGAAGATATACTTGTGTTTTCAGCTATAGGTTATGAAACTGTACAAATCGAGGTGGGCGATCAGGATGTGATAAATGTAGAATTGCGGGAAGACACGGTGATTCTTGATGACCTTATCGTTACCGGATACACGCGTCAAAGACGTGCAGACGTAACCACTGCAATTTCTTCAGTTCCAAATGTTACCGAGCAGTTAAACCGTCCAATCACCAATTTTGAAGACCTTCTTCAGGGTTCAGTTCCGGGTGTTACTGTTATCCGCCAAGGTGGCGACCCTACAAGAAGTTCCGATATTATCATTCGGGGCCAGGGTACGCTCGGTTCAACAGCGCCATTATGGGTAGTTGACGGGATACCATACAGCGGACCTTCACCCAACCCGAGGGATATTGAAAGTATTGAAATCCTGAAAGATGCGGCGGCAGCTGCCATCTATGGTGCACGGGCATCAAGTGGTGTAATTCTGATAACAACGCGTACAGGTCAGTCGCCCACACCGCGGGTAGAATTCGACTACATGAGAGGTTATCAGCAAGCCGTGAATCTGCCGGAAGCACTCACAGCTCCGGAATATCAATCGGCTCAGACGAACGCTCACCTTCATGCAGGCGATCCAACTCCGGCAGGGCACAACCCGCTCCTGAACCCATGGGGCTCTGTACAGCGTACGAACTGGATGAATGAAGTATTCCGAACAGCACCATATGATAATTTGAATTTGAGGGTAAGCGGCCAGTATAGCAATCTTACCTACATGACGTCATTCGGATACCAGGGTGAAGAAGGGGTTTTGAGAAATACATACTTCCAGCGGCTGAGCTGGAGGCTGAGAACCGATTTTGATATATCAGACAGAATCCGCCTTGGGCAAAACTTCTACATCAATCACAGGGATAATAAAGGCACCAATACCACCAGTGATTTCAGCGGTGTTATTACCAATGCCATATTTATGAATCCGGCTGCTCCGGTGTATGATCCAGTTACCACTTTCCATGGCACGGTTCCATTTGAATTATCACAGTTTGCAGGTGCCTACGGAGATGTTTACAATCCGGTGGCTTTACTGGAACGTGACGAAAATCGAGTGGAGAATCTCAGTATCAATGCAAATGCATATGGACGAGTAAACCTACTCGAAAATTTAAGCTTCAGAAGTACATTCAATATTCTTTGGGTTGAAGATTCTTTTAAAGGTTTTGATTTTATCAGGCCGGAAATCGGAAGAAGTTCACCGGAAAATGTTCTTACTCATAGTGAAGCAAGAACATTCAACTGGCTGTGGGATCAGCAGATTGACTTTATTCAGGATTTTGGCCCGCACAGCATTGCCATTACCGGTGTTTATTCAGCTGATTACAGATCCTTCGAAAATTTTTCTGTAAACTTCAGAAATTTCGATAACGAAAGCGATTTCTTCCGCTATATAGGAAATGCAGGCGATACAAGCCGTCCGGGAAGTGCCGGTGCTTCGGAAGACATCATGCTTTCGATGGTTGGTATTTTGAATTACAGCTTTGATGACAGGTATTTTATCGGTGGCTCTATCAGACGAGATGTTTCATCCCGATTGCCGGAAGCAAACAGACGAGATTACTTCCCATCGGTTTCAGGTGCATGGAAAATCTCTTCAGAACGGTTCTTTGATGTTGAGCAGATCGACATGTTGAAACTGAGAGCCTCATGGGGTGAAATAGGTAATATCAATTCCGTGAGCAGAACAGCCTTTGCAACACCTCTGTCAAGTTCACTCTCACACCTGGGTGATCCTCCTCGCAGGCCTCTTGCCTTCTTTGCCAACGAAGTGGCCAATCCAAACCTTCGGTGGGAAAGAACCGAAACCTATAACGTTGGGTTAGACCTGCACATGCTGCGCGACAGGATTATATTCACAACTGAATATTACGAGAAGTACACGCGTGGTGTAATTCTGCGAAATGCACCGAATACACATCAGGGTATGGGCAATGGCCCGCTGATTAATGCCGGTGATGTATCCAATAAAGGTATTGAATTTTCAGCTACATATCGTGGGCAGGTTAGAGGCCTTGCTTACAGTCTTGGGGCGAATTATTCCAATAATACCAACCGGCTCGATTCATTCGGTGATTTTGATGGTGAAGTCATCCGGCATGGAGATGCTGTTCGAGGCGTATTATTCCCCTTCCAGAGTGCACCGGGGCAGCAATTGCGCTCCTACTACCTGATTCCATCAGACGGGATATTCCAGTCGCAGGCAGAA
>PWLN01000310.1 GCA_003559375.1 Balneolaceae bacterium
CCAGGCGGCGCAGACAAACCCCGGTATACAGAAATCGTTATGCGCCGCCTATTGATTAAAAAACGCCCCTG
Source organism: Balneolaceae bacterium (assembly GCA_003559375.1). Lineage (GTDB taxonomy): Bacteria > Bacteroidota > Rhodothermia > Balneolales > Balneolaceae > Rhodohalobacter. The sequence goes on from PWLN01000310.1 coordinate 72, forward strand.
TCATCTCGAGCGAAGTCAAGGCGGCGTATTTTCCCAACGGGATGCCTTCGGCGCCGCCTGGACGAAGTCGAGAGATCTCACTTCGTGGGAATCGCTACGCTCGGAGCGCTGCGCGGGGCTCATTTTTTGTATACGAAGTGCTCATCTTTTCCCCGCGCAGCGAAAAGATGAGCCCTGTGTTTGGGTAAGTCATAATTTTTTTAAACATTTTACCATAGGCACAAGTTGACAGATCTGATAAAATAACTAACCAACCTTTTCAATGAACCCTATTGATGTAACGATTTTCGTAGTTTATCTGGTGGGAATTGTAATTTTCGGAATCTCATTTTACAGGAAAGAGCGGACATCTGATGATTACTCTACCGGGTCGGGTAACTTGCCGGCCTGGGTTATTGGCCTTTCCATTTTTGCTACTTTTGTGAGCAGTATCAGTTACCTGGCCCTACCGGGAGCGGCTTTTCTTGGAAACTGGAACGCTTTCGTGTTCAGCCTCTCCATACCTGTAGCCATATTCATGGCGATCAAATTTTTTATACCCCTTTATCGAAGTGTGGGGAGTCCGTCTGCTTACACTTATCTTGAGGAGCGATTTGGCCCGTGGGCAAAAAATTATGTGGCGGCGTTTTGGCTGCTCACTCAGGTTATGCGAGTGGCTGTGATATTATACCTGCTCGCTCTGCCGATGTACGTAATTCTGGGCTGGGATATGCGGTTAATCATCACCATAACCGGATTAAGTGTAATGATATATGCGATTCTTGGCGGTATTAAAGCGGTGATATGGACTGATGCCATCCAGGCTATTATTCTGATCACAGGCGCTGTCGTTACCCTGGGCATTCTGATGTTTTCCCTGCCTGAAGGCCCCTCACAATATTTTGAAATTGCAAGCCTTCATGACAAATTCAGCCTTGGAAGTTTCGGGCTCAGCCTCACTGAATCCACGTTCTGGATTGTTTTCATTTACGGAATTTTTATCAATCTGCAAAACTATGGAATTGATCAGAATTACATCCAGCGCTACATGAGTGCAAGAAATGAGAAAGAAGCAATCTCATCAGCCTTTGGCGGAGGGCTGCTATATATCCCGGTATCACTTCTCTTTTTTATGATCGGAACCGGTTTGTTTGTCTATTATCAGGTCTATCCTGATTTGTTGCCGGAGGAGTTCAGGGGTGCAGGGATGTCAGACAGTGTATTTCCATATTTTATCGTAAACGGCCTTCCGGCTGGGCTCACCGGCCTGCTTATCGCTTCAATATTTGCAGCAGGAATGAGTACAATTTCAACAAGCCTGAACAGCGGGGCCACCGTTATCCTTAACGATTTTTATAAAGCCTTCAGAAAGGAAATCAGCGAGAAAGAGTCTGTGAAAGTGCTGTATCTTGCATCGGCACTCATTTGCATATTGGGTGTGATGGTATCCTTCTACATCATTCAGGTGGAAAGTGCACTGGATATCTGGTGGAACCTTGCAGGAATTTTTAGCGGGGGAATGCTGGGCTTGTTTCTCCTTGGTTATTTCTCAGCAAAAGTAAAAAATATGGAGGCAGCCATCGGAGTTGTACTCGGCCTGCTGGTGATTATATGGATGAGTTTATCACCGGTCTATTTTTCCGGTCCGCTCGAAAATCTGCAAAATCCTTTGCACAATTACCTTACCATTATCGTGGGGACACTTGTTATCTTCTTAACCGGATTTCTGCTCACAATCAGAAAATAAATTGATTATCAAAGCCTGATTTCATTTTTTTCTTTTCCCTTATGTATTGTGTAGAATGAGTAAACATTATTTAAATAACTAAAACCTAATCGATGAACCTGATTAAAAAACTTTCAGCTCTAATGGCATTTACTACGCTTACTGTGGCCATTACTCAAAATGACTCTGACACACGAACCGATTCATTTATTGAGAAATCCTGGGATGGAATCCAACATATTGTTGTGTTTTATGAGGAGGGACGCTTTGCCGGCTGGCCTGCCAACAACGCGGCATGGAACTGGGGTGACGAAATACTGGTCGGATTTGTGGAAGCTGAACATCTTACAACTGATGGATTTCATACCTATAGTCGAGACACAGCCCGGAACAGGTATGCCCGCAGCCTTGATGGCGGAGAAACGTGGACCATTACAGATGCTTTCGAGCTTGGCCAAACCGGCTGGGCATTCGACAATAATCTACCCGATCATAAAGCCGAAGATCCTGTTCCGCTTGAAGAACCAATTGCAGATTTTACCGATCCCGATTTTATCATTACCTGGATGAGATATAATTATCACAATGGGCCTTCAATTTTTTACTATTCGAACAACCGTGGTCAACAGTGGCACGGTCCGTTCAGTTTCCCGAACCTGGATACATACGGAATTGGCACAAGAACCGACTATCTGGTGAACGGTCCGCAGGAACTAAGCGCTTTTCATAACGCAGCGAAAGAAAACGGACGAGAAGGCCGGGTGCTTCATGCAAGAACAAACGATGGCGGCGTGACCTGGGAGCGCGTTTCCTGGCTTGGACCTGAACCGGATGGATTTGAAATTATGCCCTCAACAGTACGGCTATCCGATTCCGAGCTTTTAACCGTTCTCAGGGTTCGGGAAACCGATCCGGTCAGAGATTATGTAAAAGCTTACCGATCCCATGATAATGGAGAAACCTGGGAAGTGTGTACATCACCTGTAAACGATACCGGCCATTACGGAGCACCTCCACACATGATTCAACTTGAGGATGGCCGACTTGCGGTTACCTACGCTTACAGAAGCAGGTACGGATCAAGAATTGCGATGCGTATAAGCTCGAATAATGGTGAAACATGGGGGCACGAAATTCCTGTACGTTTAGGAGATGGCGCAAATGCAGACATCGGTTATCCGCGGATGATGCAACGCGAAGATGGCAAACTGGTGATTGTTTACTATTGGAATCACGATTTAAGGGATGATAAAACACCATATCGGTATATTGCGGCTTCCATTATTGATCCGTCAAATTATCCTGATTAAATCATTACTTAAAAATTTATGAATTACCCAAACATTTTACCATAGGCACAAGTGGACAGCCGTGATAAGAAATTATTTTTTACTGATTTTTATTACTCCATTTATATTTGGATTTACTTCTGATACGGAAAATCAGAATCAAGATGCTATCCATAAACCGCTCAGTGTAGGTCTGCTACCGGATACACAAGGTAGCGGTCAGATGGTTTCGGTGTATCCGATGGATGCAATTCTTCAGAAGTTCAAGAAGCTTGGCGTTGACATTGTGATCCCGGTTGGGGATCTCGTAAATCAGGGAGCTACCCACGAATTTGAAGACTGGGTCCGAACCGCACAAAAGTACCGGGATGCAGGGATGGAATTCCTGCCACTGATGGGCAACCACGAACGAAGTTTTGCTTATAAAGTGGAGTGGATAGAATATATGAAGGATTTCATCCCGGAAGACGCAGTTCATATGCAGGATGCCCAGTATCTGAATTACTATGTGGTCAGAGAAAATGTTCTGATCATTGTGCTGAAATATTACCATTTACCCATCGCGTTTCAGTGGATAAAAGGAGTTGTAGAGGAACAACTGGATGGTGTGGATCACATTATCATTGGCAGTCATGATGGACTTATAGGCGCCAAATACGGCCAGACTCGGGAATTGATTGTGGAAGGTATAAAAGGCAACGATTTGCTGATGGATCAGTGGGATGAAATCAGGTCTTTTTTTTCGAGGCATGATGTAATCTGGGTTCAAGGACATGAGCACATGTATCAGCGTTCGGTTATTAAAGCCCCTATTCATCTCAACACTGGTTCATGGACACGATCTGACGGAAATTACAGGCTGCCGATGTATACACAAATTATTTCGGGCAATGCTTCATATAAAGGATATGAGTTTCGATATGGAGAACGGGAAAAGGTTCAGGCAGTAATTCAGCACAAAATGAATACGATGGAGAACGGTTCTGAGGCTCTGGATGCCAACGCTTCAGTACTGTATTTTGACAACATACGGGTAGATTACGAATCATGGTTTACATCACATACAGTTACGAATAACGATGAAGGCAGAAAAGAGCTCAAAAACACGGATTGGAAACTGATGGATCGTTTCTCCCGAACCACAAATCGATGTGAACGGATTGTGTACCCCAACTCCATTCCTGAATCTACACGCCCGATCATGGTGTATAACGCCTCATACCGGACAAACGAGTGTTTTGCTGACGATGGAAGTATAGCCCGACTTCTCGACGGTATCAATAACATATTTAACCGCATTGACACCACAACCCGCACACTAAGCTGGAGGCCGGGTTTCAGCCGTGCACAAAGCCAGATGGATCTTGCCCGGCTGGCCTATCTGTATATGTTCCAGGATCATCGCCCATGGGATCCCAACCTGAACCGAAATGAACGGCTTGAGACTGGAGATAATGAATATGAAGTAATCGTACCTGCTACAACAATCGATTTGAAAGAACATATTACCCTGAGCTGGCTGCCTGCCACATCCGAAACCGTTTCTGATATTATTATTGTGAGTGGAACACAGAATCATTCCGGAATATACAGTGGGGCATGGGGTGAGGAGAAAGATTTAGAAATCGATGCAGGCTATCCAAATAGCCAGCCGGATGGTACTGCCAAACAGCCACATCTATTGCCAGAGTATGCCACAAAAAGATGGGACGTGGAAACGGCTGTTGCAGATACCTACGTGCTACAGTTTGAAGGAAACTCATCAGTCGATTCAGAGTATGTAACGTTGGGTTTTCTTGATAATGGAGTCTGGGCTCCATTTACTTCGGCGGCATGTGTGGTTGATGCAGCTTATGAAGAAGGAATGCTGGACCATTTGCATGATCTATCCCGAAACGGGAACTGTCTCCATGAACCTGTTGCGGGCTTCGATAGCAGCCACGGAAACCGGTGGTGGGTGGTGTTGAATTCTGACATAATAGCATCACTTATTGCAAGATGAAAGAGATTGATTCATGTTAAATTACCAACCGGAAATGCCTGAAACTGCAACAAATTTTTACAGAGATAATGATTAGATTACAAACGGTGATCGTTATTAAAATCAGTTTAATCCAATTAGTAACTTATTTGAGATAAAATCAGTCAAATACTACTTTATAAGCTTAATTATAATCAGAATAAAACTTAACTCTCTCACCATGCAGAAAATTAAATCTATTATATTGTTTTTTCTTCTAATTCCTATTACTGCTTACGCATATACAGGATACAATGAGGCTGAAATGCAGCCGAATAATCAACAGGATAACAACTGGATCTCAATCTGGGACGGCGAAACCCTTGACGGCTGGAGAGCAAGCGAAAACAGGGATTCTTTTTGGGTTGAAGATGGCAAAATTGTGGTTGATGGGCCGCGATCACATCTTTTTTATGAAGGGCCGGTAGCCAATGGCGGAGACTTTCTGAATTTTGAATTCAAAGCAGAAGTCTATACCTATCCCCAGGCTAATTCCGGAATCTTTTTTCATACCCGTTACCAGGAAGAAGGATGGCCCCAATACGGGTATGAAGCACAGGTAAATGCCACTCATGGTGATCCCCGTAAAACCGGAAGCCTCTATGCAGTGGCGGATGTGATGGATGTTGCACCGCATGAGGATCATGAGTGGTTTGAGTATCATATCATCGTGAATGGGAAAGACATCACGTTCAAGATTAACGGTGAAGTTGTCAATGAATTTACCGAACCGGCCGATCGTGAAGGCACCATTAAACTTAGCCGCGGAACAATTGCACTCCAGGCGCATGATCCGAATAGCCGAATCTATTATCGAAATATCCGGGTGCGTCTGCTTCCCGATTAATTAAAACGGCTCTGGCAGAAACAGCAGCGGCCGGAGCCAAAGATTTACACATCATGCAGATAGGATCGGCTTTGCGGCTTCTTACATTATCAACGATCATAGTTTTGTTTTTTAGTGATCTGCTTGTGTCACAAGACAGGCTGTCCGGCAAACTGTTTGCAACCCGTTCGGAGGTGATTGCAAAAAACGGTATGGCTGCCACCAACCATCCGCTTGCCAGCCAGATTGCCGTTGATATCCTGAAGCAGGGAGGCAGTGCTATTGACGCCGCCATCGCAGCCAATGTGTTTCTTGGTTTTGCCGATCCTGCCATGAACGGGCCGGGTGGCGACCTGTTTGCCATTATCTGGAGTGCTGATGATGAAAAATTGGTTGCTCTCAACGCAAGCGGCAAGTCTCCACAATCCTTAACCCTTGAAGATTTTCGTTCAAGAGGATTGAATTCGGTTCCTGCGTCGAGTCCTATGGCAGTAACCGTGCCGGGTGCAGTGGATGGCTGGTACGAAATGCATGATAAGTTCGGGAAACTGGAATTTAGCAGCCTTTTAGAGCCAACGATTAACTATGCCAGACAAGGTATCGCTGTACATGCTGAAGTGGCAGATCTGATGGATTTTCTGGACAGAGACCTGATCCGGTTCTACAGCCTGCCTGAAGATTTTGACTGGGATCAACTCGGATATTTCAGCAGCCTCTATAGGCCGGAAGGCAGATTTCCGGTTAAGGGCGAGCTTTTCCGGAATGAAGATTATGCCCGCACTCTTGAAATACTCGCTCATGGTGGAAGGGATGCTTTTTACAGTGGTGAGATTGCACAGGCGATTGTAGAACACATGCAGGAACTTGGTGGATTTTTAACCCTGAATGATTTTCAAAACCATACATCCGATTGGGTTAACCCGATTTCAGTTAATTATCGTGGTTTTGATGTATGGCAGATTCCTCCACCAACACAGGGATTATCTGTATTACAAATGCTGAATATCCTTGAGGGTTTTGAAATGAGTGGTTATGGATTCGGCAGCCCAGAGCATATTCACTATTTTACAGAAGCAAAAAAGCTGGCCTATGCGGATATGAGAAGGTTTGTATCTGATCCTGATTTTAATGATTTACCTGTTGAAGCGCTCCTCTCCAAAGAATATGCTGGCCAAAGGCGCGATCTTATCCGGGATGACTGGAGCGGCAGCTATGGCCCCGGCCTTGAAACAGACAGTCATACCATATACCTTACCGTTGCCGATAAGGACGGAAACATGGTATCGCTGATCCAGAGCAACTCCTGGTTGTTTGGATCACTGATTACACCACCCGGCCTTGGTTTTCCGCTTCAAAACCGCGGAACCGGGTTTACCCTGCAGGAAGGGCATCTCAATACCTATGAGCCCGGGAAACGACCCTTTCACACAATTATCCCGGCATTCATCACTAAAGATGGCGAACCCTATGTGAGCTTTGGGCTTACCGGAGGCGATATGCAGCCGCAGGGACATGTTCAAATTGTGATGAACCTTATCGATTTCGGGATGAATATTCAGGAGGCAGGAGATGCCCCGCGAATTCGTCATTCAGGATCTGGTACAGGATCAACTGAACTGGAATCAGGGTTTGATTATGAAACAATCAGGCAGCTGATGATTATGGGCCACGATGTAAAATATGGATTCGAGCGATTTGGCGGTTTCCAGGGAATCCTTTTTGACGGCATGTTCTATTATGGAGCATCTGAGTCAAGAAAAGATGGACAGGCTGCCGGGTATTAAATAAAGAACGGATTGTTACAAATCATTTCGATTATCTGATTTACTGATGACTAAATTTGCATTACTTATTTATCTGGCATTCTTTTTTCTACTTTACGGATGTACTAATGAACAGTACACAGAGTTTGTGCCGGATATCATTCCTGAAGGGATGGTTTTTGTTCCAGGGGGCAATACCACGATTGGTTCGAACAGCGGGCTGCCCAATGAACGTCCGGTTTTTGAAACGGAGGTAAAGCCGTTTTTTATGGATAAAAATCTTGTAACCGTTGCCGATTTCAGGCGATTTGTTGATGAAACAGGTTACGTTACCGAAGCTGAAATTTTCGGTAACGGTGTTGTTTTTAATTTTGACAGGGGTGAGTGGGCATTGATGGATGGAGTATCCTGGGAATATCCTAACGGACCGGAAGGTGGTATTGCCGAAGATAACCACCCGGTACGGCAGGTCTCCTGGAATGATGCCAATGCCTATCTCGAATGGGCCGGAAAAAGACTGCCAACAGAAATCGAATGGGAACACGCGGCGAAAGGTGCCAAAAACCTTGAGCGACCCTATGCCTGGGGCAGCTCACTGATTGAACAAGGCAGATACCAGGCAAATACCTGGACAGGTACATTTCCGGTTGAAAATATTGCTGCAGATGGTTACCTGCAAACCTCGCCGGTAGGAGAATTCAACATCACCGAACTTGGACTTACCGATATGGGTGGTAACGTGTGGGAATGGACACAGGACTGGTACCGCCCATACGCTATGCGTAACCGTCCGTATAATCCAACACCAGAAAGTGAAAAAGTTCTGCGCGGAGGTTCATTCATGTGTAACGTCTCGTATTGCCACGGATACCGTGTTTCTGCCCGGAGCCACACCACACCCGATAATGCCATTTTCCACGTAGGTTTCAGAGGGGTTAAAGATGCCGGATAAAATGATACAAATACTATGATCAAGGTATCTCAGGGATTCTCTATTTTCATCGTTTTGTGTTCACTTTTCTGCCTGAATAATCAGGTATTTAGCATAAGTCAGCTATCAACGCCTACGATCTGTGATAATTCACATTATCCGGCCGGACAAGATACCATACGAGTGTTGAATTATAATATTCAGCATGGGAGAGGGATGGATAATGTGGTGGACCTGCGGCGCATCGCAGAAGTGATCATTGACAGCCGTGCCGATATTGTGGCACTTCAGGAGGTAGATATGGGTGTGGAACGATCATTTCACTTTGATACGATGAAGATTCTTTCGGGCTATACCGGACTGGAGCCTGTTTTCTTTAAAAATATTTATCACCAGGGCGGTAAATACGGAAACGGAATATTATCACGGTTTCCTGTTTATTCGAGCAGAAATTATCATTTTGTTGTTGATGGAGATGGTGAACAGCGAGGGCTGCTTCAGGCTGAAATTGTCGCTGGTAATCAGAAAATAATTATTATGAATACCCATCTTGATCACAGGCCGGATGAAACCCAGAGGCTTATGAGTGTGGAACAAATTGTACAAACCCAATATGCTTATCGTGGTTTGCCGGCTATCATTGCCGGAGACTTTAATGATTTACCGGGGAGTAATATGCATGTGAGTATGAAAGAATATTTCGACGATGTCTGGGAATTGCTTGGTGAAGGTGACGGCCATACATTCAGATCAGACCGACCCGACCGTCGAATCGATTACATATTTTTCTCTAACAGGCTTGCAAGTGAAAAAGGGCGAAAACTCCGACCGGTCTCAGTCGAAGTATTGGATACACAGGCTTCCGATCATCTGCCCATTTTGGCTGTTTTCGTGTTGGAGTAATATAGATCTTGATGTAATTTGAATCATGATATTTTATTCAGTTCATTCATTAAAACATTTTGATTAACATACAGCAAATCATTGTCAAAGATATCCGCTTTCCAACCAGCCGCACCCTGGACGGCTCGGATGCCATGAACCCGGATCCGGATTATTCTGCCGCTTATCTTATCCTTAAAACAAACGTTGATGGCCTGGAAGGCCACGGACTCACATTTACAATCGGGCGCGGAAACGAGCTTTGCTGTGCTGCAATTGATATTCTGGCAGGAAAGCTGGCTGGCCGGAATCTTGACGATTTAACAGCCGATATGCGAGGTTTCTGGGCCGAAATTACCGGCGACAGCCAGCTTCGGTGGCTGGGCCCGGATAAAGGAGTGATTCACCTTGCAACAGGTGCCGTGGTAAATGCCGTGTGGGACCTCTGGGCAAAAAAAGAAGGAAAACCGTTATGGCGACTGCTATCCGATATGTCGCCGGAAGAGCTTGTAAAATGTATCGACTTCAGTTATGTCAGCGATGTATTGACACCTGATGAAGCGATTGAAATGTTACGGGAAAAGTCAGAGGGCAAAAATGAGAGAATCGAACTGTTGTTAAAAGATGGATATCCCGCCTATACAACTTCGGCCGGGTGGCTGGGTTATAGTGATGACAAGATTAAACGGTTATGCCGTGAAGCTGTAGAAGATGGATTCACTCATGTAAAAATGAAAGTAGGCTCCAACCTAAAGGATGATCTGCGCCGTGCTGAAATGATCAGAAAGGAGATTGGCAATGAAAGATTTCTGATGATGGATGCAAATCAGAAGTGGGATGTGAATGAAGCGATTTCAAACATGAAAGAACTTAGCCGTTTCAGTCCTCTCTGGATTGAAGAACCCACCAGCCCGGATGATATTTTAGGACATGCACGGATTGGCAGGGAAATTGCTCCAATAAAAGTGGCAACAGGTGAACACTGTCACAACCGGGTGATGTTTAAACAATTCCTGCAGGCCGGAGCAATGGATTTTTGCCAGATAGACAGTTGCCGGGTAGGCGGTGTAAACGAACTGCTTGCCATTATGCTGATGGCTGCAAAATTTGGGGTGCCGGTTTGTCCGCACGCTGGTGGTGTTGGTTTATGTGAGTATGTGCAGCATTTGTCCATGTTCGATTATGTGGCTGTCACGGGAACGATGGAAAACAGGGTGATTGAGTATGTGGATCATCTTCACGAGCATTTTATTTATCCTGTAACCATAAAAAAAGGCCGGTACATGCCGCCACAGGAGCCGGGATATAGTATCGAAATGAAACCTGAGACCTTGATCGATTACGCATTTCCCGAGGGAAAAATCTGGAACGAATAAACATTTATAGTGATGATAATTGATTCACATCAGCACTTTTGGAAATATGATCCGGCTGTTCATGCCTGGATTGATGATCGTATGAGTACTATCCGTAGAGATTTTTTACCCTCAGACCTGAAACCGCTTCTTGATAAAAACAGAATCGATGGCTGTATTGCGGTTCAGGCCGATCAATCGGAAGATGAGACAAATTTTCTACTGGAATTGGCTAAAAGCTATCCTTTCATTAAAGCTGTGGTAGGATGGATTGATTTATGGGATGAAAATCTTGATGAACGATTATCTAAATATGCAGACAATCGAAAACTTGCAGGTTTCCGGCATATATTGCAGGCAGAAGAGCCGGAAAAGATGCTGGAACCAGCGTTTTTACATGGAATTGGAACTCTTGGTAAACACAATTACACGTATGATATTCTTATCTATCCACGGCATCTTGATGCGGCAATAAAACTGGTGCAGTCATTTCCCGATCAGAAGTTTGTTGTCGACCACATAGCCAAACCTCATATCAAAGACCGGATTTATGAGCCCTGGAAATCAAAAATGAAGGAAATTGCAGGGTATAGCAATGTATGGTGCAAAATTTCGGGAATGGTAACAGAAGCAGACTGGGAAAACTGGAAACAGGAAGATTTGAAGCCTTATCTTGATTTTATTTTCGGGATTTTTGGGACGAAAAGATTATTATTTGGCTCAGACTGGCCCGTTTGCCTGGTTGCTGCTTCATACCATGAAACGTATGCGGTTATTGACGGTTATCTCTCCGATTTTTCTGAAAATGAAAAAAGAGATGTATTAGGCAGAAATGCAACTGATTTTTACGGATTAAGTCCGCACGACTAACCTGATTCAAACGAATCTCTCAAAAGATGGATCTAAACCTGAACAATAAGGTAATGGTTGTAACCGGTGGTGCCAGCGGCATTGGTGCTGCAATTGTTGGAAGATTAGCAGCTGAGGGTGCGGTTCCTGTAATTATTGATAAAAACGGCAGTGCCGGAATAAAAACAATTGAACATCTTCAAAATGAAGGCTTCACGGCCCATCTCGTTGTCATGGAACTCGATTCAGCCGAGAGCTGTCAGACAGCAGTGAAAAAAATTCTTCAGCTTACCGGCAGAATCGACGGCTTATTCAATAATGCCGGAACCAATGATTCAGTTGGGCTTGAAAAGGGGACTCCCGAAGCATTTTTACATTCATTGAAACAAAATCTGCATCATTGCTATTTTCTGGCACAGGCCTGTCTGCCGGAACTGAAACGTAACCGTGGGGTGATCATTAATATCAGCAGCAAAACAGCTGTAACCGGCCAGGGGGGTACTTCCGGATATGCAGCATCAAAAGGAGCACAGCTGGCTCTAACAAGGGAATGGGCAGTAGAATTGCGTGAATCAGGGATCAGGGTCAATGCCATTGTGCCTTCTGAAGTGATGACACCCCAATATGAAAGCTGGCTGGTTGAAAATTTTCCAAAACCGTCAGAAAAAAGAAAAAATATAGAAAGCAAGATACCATTAGGCCACCGTTTTACCACACCGGAAGAGATTGCCGATATGGCTGTTTTTCTGGCATCTGAAAGGGCAAGCCATATTACAGGGCAGCATATCTACGTGGATGGCGGATATGTGCACCTCGACAGGGCGTTGAAATAAAATTACTAACCAAACCCAATCAAAGATTACAGGAATGTCTGATAAACATGTTACCGGTAAAATTTTAACTCCGCTGCTTCCCTTTATTCTGATTACGAGCCTGTTTTTTATGTGGGGGCTGGCAAACAACCTGACTGATACTCTATTGGCCGCATTCAGGAGAATCATGAGTATGACCGATTTTGAGACGGCCTGGATCCAGATTGCTTTTTATGGGTCATATTTCTGTCTTGCCCTGCCGGCTGCTATTTTTATCAAGCGGTTTTCATATCAGGCCGGAGTTTTGCTTGGTCTCGCGATGTATGTGATTGGGGCAATTTTATTCTATCCGGCCAGTATTGTGATGCAGTATGGTTTCTTTCTGGCTGCTTTATTTATCCTTGCCGGAGGCTTATCGATTCTGGAGACAGCCTGCAACCCGTATATCATCGCCATGGGTGATCCCAAAACGGCAACACGCCGGCTTAATCTTGCCCAGTCCTTTAATCCCATTGGTTCAATTTCGGGAGTGGTGATCAGCAAGTTTTTTATACTTTCCAACCTGGATATTGCCGGTGCAGAAGAAAGGGCACTCATGACTCCGGAACAGCTTACTGCTATTCAGGAGGCTGAACTATCAGCCGTGATGGGCCCATATGTAACCATAGGGCTTCTTCTTCTCCTGTTATGGATCGCAATTGCTGTTACAAAAATGCCAAAGGGATCTGATGAATCCCCTAAAATTGACCTGATTCCAACTCTGAAAAGGCTATTTGGGAATAAAAATTATGTAATGGGTGTGGTAGCTCAGTTTTTCTATGTAGGTGCACAGATTTGCGTATGGTCGTTCACTATTCGATATGTGATGGCAGAGCTTGATATCAGAGAGGCTGCAGCATCCAGCTACTATATTGCAGCGCTGGTGGTTTTCACCGTATTCCGATTCATTAATACCTTTCTTATGAAATATTTCAGGCCGGAAAATCTGCTGATATTGTCGGCTGTGCTGGCAATCATTTCAACTTTTCTTGTGATTACAGGAGGTGGACTCGCCGGTGTCTATGCATTGGTGGCAATCTCCGGATTCATGTCTCTGATGTTCCCAACCATTTTCGGCCTCTCATCAAAGGGCCTTGGTCAGGACACCAAAATCGGAAGCTCCGGCCTTATTATGGCAATCGGGGGCGGTGCAGTGCTTCCGCCATTACAGGGCCTCTTATCGGATGCTACAGGCAGTATCGGCATATCATTCTGGGTGCCGCTGTTGTGCTTTGTGATCATCACGATATACGGTATCATCAGCCGGAAACACAATAACGTTACAGTTACACAAGTGGTTGTTTAAGAATGTGGAGCTATGTTGGGTGATATTAGAAGAATGTCGATCGAATTCTTAATCAAGTTATTTGGATATGAACACAATATCGTATTGGCTTTACCAAAAAATTTAAAAAATTTGCTTACCAGCATCCAGCATTCCCGAGGTGTCGGGATGTCGCTATCGCGCCACCCGCATCCAGCATTTAACGCTTTAAGAATGAACACCATATCCATACAATAAACTTAAACCTGGAAAGGAATCAGTTTCATGAAACGCTATTGCCTCACCCTCGACCTCAAAGATGATCCTGATCTGATCCGGGAATATGAAGAGTATCATCAATATGTATGGCCTCAGATAGAACAAAGTATCGTTGATTCCGGCATTCTGGGAATGGAAATATACAGATACGGTAACAGGTTATTCATGATTATGGAAGTATCGGATAAGTTCAGTTTTGAAAAAAAAGCGGAGATGGATCAATCCAACCCTGTTGTTCAGAAATGGGAAGCGTTAATGTTGAAATTTCAACAGCCGTTTCCGGGGTCAAAACCGGGGGAGAAATGGCAGCTCATGAAAAAAATCTACAGCCTGAATAAGCCGGGAGAATAGAAGTTCAGTTGTTTAGTTTACGATTGTTTCTCAAAAATTTATCTGCGAACTATTCAGTTCTCCCCATAACCTACATGTCTATGTTAACCTATTTCTATAATGATAAAAATTAATTTCGTCTTCCTGCTGCTGTTTCCTCTGATGATTTCGTTTGCTCTTTCTGCGTGCAGTACGGAACCGCCATCTGTACTTGTTTTTTCGAAA
>PWLN01000138.1 GCA_003559375.1 Balneolaceae bacterium
ATATCCACCTTTAATTCCAAAAGTGAGTACTGCTCCGAACCTGCCCTCACGTAAATACTTCTTTCCATTTTCATGATGAGGATGATCTGGAAGGCCTGTATAGTTTACCCACGATACATATTCACTGGTGCTTAGCCATTCTGCCAATTTAAGTGCATTTTCAGTATGCCGCTCAGCGCGAAGTGACAGAGTCTCAACCCCTTGCAATAAAAGGAAACTATTAAAGGGGGATAATGCCGGGCCGATATCTCGAAGGCCTTCTACCCGCACTCTAATTGCCAATGCGATATTTCCAAATGGACCCTGATCGCCGAATACTTCCCAGAAATTTAAGCCATGATAACCAGGTGAAGGATCGGTAAACAAAGGATAACGCCCATTGCCCCAGTTAAAGTTGCCGGCATCCACTACCACACCGCCTATGCTTGTACCATGCCCGCCAATCCACTTTGTTGCTGATTGAACCACGATGTTTGCGCCAAAATCGATAGGACGTGCAATTGCACCGGCTGCACCAAATGTATTATCCACTATGAGTGCTACACCGTGTTTTTTTGCAACAGCAGATATACCGTCAAAATCGGGTACATTACCCCGCGGATTGCCGATACTTTCCACATAAATTGCCTTGGTATTATCATCAATCAGTGCTTCAAAGTCTTCCGGTGCATCATTTTCAGGTACAAATTTTACCTGGATACCGAGCCTTGGCAGTGTAACTTTAAATTGATTATAGGTGCCGCCGTACAGATTTGGGGTAGATACAATATTGTCGCCGGCTTTAGCTATAGTAGTAATCGCCAGAAATTGAGCTGCCTGGCCTGATGATGTGGCAACGGCTGCAACGCCTCCTTCCAGAGCTGCAATTCTTTTCTCAAAGACATCCGTTGTGGGGTTCATGATCCGGGTATAAATATTCCCGAAATCTTTCAGTGCAAATAGCGTGGCAGCATGTTCCGAATCATTAAACTGATATGATGTGGTCTGATAAATCGGTACAGCTCTTGAGCCTGTAGTAGGGTCGGGCTGCTGGCCTGCATGAAGCTGCAGTGTTTCAAATTTATAGTTTTTATTTTGTCCGTTCGTACTCATGTTAGTATTGTTTGGTTAATTGAAGGTTCATTTTTTCGGTTAAAATTGATGTCACAGCTTGGAGCCCCATTGCCTTTGTCTCTGATTAAAAACTGATGGTCTACTTTCATGCATCTGTTCTGAACGAGAAACACTCCTGCATTTTTTGCTTTTTCCACCTCATCAGGATGAGTTCCTGTTCCCAACTGCAGCCATATTGCTTTAGGCCGTATCTCGATAGCCTGGTCTACGATCTTGGGTACATATTTTTGGTTGACAAAAACATCCACAACATCAACTTTTTCGGTGATAGAGGCGAGATCAGCATAAGCCTTTACTCCCAATAGGGTATCTGCACCCGGGTTTACCGGGAATATCCTGTAACCTGCATTTTGCAGATACCTGCCTACATAGTAGCTGTCGCGGTGACGATTTCTGGATATACCCACAATGGCTATGTTTTTAATTTCTTTCAGAACATTCTCAATGTGATCGGTTTCATCAGATAGCTCGCGATTCGACCTCATTTTTGTTTCGTACCAGTTGTTAAATGTGCTTTTCAAAATGTTGTAAAAATTTTTGTTATTGATTTTTAAACAATAAAAAAAGCCTCTTCCAAAAATCCTGTGGGAAAGATTTTCAGAAGAGGCTTGTTTAAACTGGGATAAAATGCCTGTTCCTCTCATCTTTCCCGTATCCTGGCAAGATATCTTGCAAGGATGGGCAGGATTTAGCACCTGACGTTCCGGCGTGAAAGCCGGAACCGGTTGCTAAGGTTTCTCAGGGCCTGTCCCTCCACCTTTCTGGATAAGAGTTCAAATTTTTTAAAGAACAAATCCGAAATTGCGGATAACAAAAAAGCCCTGCTGAATTCAGAGGGCTTTACGAAAATTTCTTTGTAAAATCAGTATACCCCCTGCATCATGTGCAACAACACATACACATCATACAGAAAATTCGGTTATGTCGGTCTGATTTTTTCATTGAAGATATGATAACACTCTTTTTATACACGATGCAATATTTTTTTTATTTTTTTTGATGTTGTTCCCCATTTCCTGTATTTAAGGTATGCTAAATGAAGGTAAGAGGTTATAAGTCTGTGATACTTTAAAGAATTAACATTGTGTGATATGACTTTGAATTTTAGAGGGTGCGTCTTTAATCTGGTTCTGATGTTGGCATTACTGCATATTATTAGCTGCTCTACACCAACAGATAAGAGTAACATTTTCGATAAGAATGATCGTATAGAAAATGGAGATGATAATGGAAACGGTAATGATGATGAGCCGGAAATTGAGTACAGGATATTATTGCCGGAATATTTTTATGCCGAATTATTTGCAGATAGCCTGCACAGGCCAACCTCGATTGCATTTCCTCCGGATGGAACACACCGTTTATTTGTGAATGAGCTTAACAGCGGCAAGATCTGGATATTTGAAAATGGAAGCAGAATTAACAAACCCTTTTTTGACTTGTCAGATATATACCCGGAGTCTTTTCCATTAAGCGGCTCAAGAGGTTTAATAGGCTTGGAATTTCATCCGGAGTATCACATAAATAAATTAATTTATGTCACATATTCACGTACTACAGCTACTGGTGAGATTTCTTCTATTGCCAGAATCAAAGATGAAAATAATAGTGGGATTGATTTTGAAATCGTTTTAACGGATATCCCGGGTTCACAGGGGCACCAAATACAAAATATTCGATTTGGTCCTGGCAAAATGATTTACGTTGGCGTCGGGGATGCTTATCAGACAGAAGAAGTTCAAAATACTTTATCGATGCACGGAAAAATTTTACGCCTTACCCCGGAAGGAGATGTACCGCCCGACAACCCTTTTGGGACCAGTAATTATACATATTCCCTTGGTTTTCGTAATCCATATGACCTGATTTTTACCAATTCAAATACATTGGTTGTGAATGATAATGGTGATGTTGGAATGGATACTTTTCAAATTGTGAAAGCCGGAGATAATTACGGGTGGCCAATAGCTAGAGGAAATCATGGGAATCCTGCTTACCAGGAACCCTTACATGTCTGGGACAACACAGTGGTTCCAGTTGGGATGCATGTTTACAAAGGGTCTGAATATCCTGAAATATATCAGAATAAACTGTTTCTGGTGCTTTTTGGTGAAGTAGTACCCGGGCCGAATGTTTACGGAAAAAGAGTTCAGCTTGTTGAATTTTCTGAGGATTCAGATCATATGAATGTCGGCTTTGAAGATTTTGCAATATTTAATTTTGAGGGTATGTCGAACCCGATTGATATTGCAGAAGGGCCAGATGGAATGCTTTATGTGATCGACTATTTTCGTGGTGAGGTTTTCCGAATAGTATACAAGGGTAATTAGGCACATGTTTGGTTTTGCCGGACTATTGAACTCACATTATGATAAGGGGTTGTGATTTCGGAAGTCTCTGGTTTAATCCTGGTTTAATATCCCAGATTTCTCACCCAGTTTTCTTTTTCCCGCCATTTCTCGCGTACCTTAACATGAAGTTCCAGGAAAACTTTTTTACCAATAAAATACTCTATAGATTCCCTTGATTTGATTCCAAGCTCTTTGATGGCACTGCCCCCTTTTCCAATCAGCATCCCTTTTTGCGATTTTCTGTTTACGATAATTTCAGCATTGATCTTGTCAATCTCATCATCTTCTGCATAAGAAATTACGTCAACTGTACATGAATAGGGTATCTCCTCATGAAACTGTAAAAAAATCTGTTCACGGATTAGCTCTGATACAAAAAAACGGATTGGATGCTCACTTAAATCTTCTTTTGGGTAGAGAGGCGGACCTGGAAGAAGCAAGGATCGTATATCAGCCATCAACTCTTCGATGCCATCACCTCTTGTTGCAGATACAAAATGTACTGAATTGAAACGCATTCGCCCTTCTACAGCTGCCACTTTTTGCTGAGCGGCAGCCTGGTCGATTGCATCTATCTTATTCACAACCAGTATAATTGGCTTTTGAATAGATTGAAGCAGTTCAATTACTTCATCTGTAGGATGTGTATCAGTCGGATCATAGATAAACAGGATTACATCGGCATCACTGCGTGCACGTTCTACTGTTTTCATCATTGCCTTCTGTAACTCGTACTTTGGAGTGATTACTCCGGGGGTGTCAAGAAATATAATCTGTGTATGCTCATCAGAAAAAATCCCTACAACCTGATGACGCGTGGTTTGGGCTTTATGCGTTGTTATGGAAATTTTGGCACCTAAAATGCGGTTCATCAGTGTAGATTTACCGGCATTTGGCTTGCCGATTATTGCAGCATAGCCAGATTTATGATTCGAATAATTCATTATTTTCTAACACCTTTCATAATTTTCATGTACTCTTTCACCGTTTTCTCCAATCCCCAAAACAACGATTTTGAAACCAGCGCATGGCCAATGCTGATATCTTCCAGGTGGGGTACATGTTTAATTAAAACCGGCAGGTTTACAAGGTTCAGTCCATGTCCGGCATTTACTTTCATTCCAAGTTCATGAATCAGGATTGCACTTTCTTTGAGACGGTCAATCTCAAACTGCTGCTGTTTTTCATCTGAAGCATTAGCGAATGGCCCTGTATGTAATTCGATTGTGTCGGCCCCGATTTTTGCGGCAAGTTCAATGTCTCTTTCGATGGGATCGAGAAAGAGACTGATTTCGATACCTGCTTTTTTCAATACAGGAATTACCCTTTTTTCAAAATCATCATATTCCGATTCCATATTCAATCCACCCTCGGTTGTAAGTTCTTCTCGTCCTTCGGGAACAAGTGTGCAGATATCCGGTTTTACCGCAAGGCAGATCTCAAGCATTTCATCGGTTGCTGCCATCTCAAAGTCGAGGATGCCTATTACGTTTTTTTTGAGGCGGAAAACATCCTCATCACGGATATGACGCCTGTCGCCCCGCAGATGGAATACAATTCCGGCTGCACCGGCGTTTTCACAAACAATGGCGGCTTCTACAGGATCCGGATAACCTTCGCCCCGGGCATTGCGAAGTGTTGCCACATGATCGATATTTACAAGTAATTGCATAATTGATTTCATTATTTTAATCGAAGATACAATATTCATCTGCAAAAAATCAGATTCGTTATGACCCCGGCCCTATTCCGTATTTCAATTATCGGACTAATATCATTGTATTGTACTGCATGTGGTGTTTACAGAGAGTCTTCGCTTCCTCCAGCTTCTCCAGATGAAAGAGTACCAATTATGACAGTTGGTACAGGCGAAGCTGCATTAAATGTTCAGGAAAAATTATTTACAGCACATACAAACTGGCAAGGCACACCTTATGTAATGGTAGGCAGTAGTATCAGGGGTGTAGATTGTTCGGCTTTTATACAGATTATATATCGTGATTATTTTCAATTAGGTATTCCACGTCACACAAGGGAACAGCTTCGGGTGGGTGCTCCTGTGAGAAGAAACCATATCAGTCCGGGTGATTTGATTTTTTTCAGGACCGGTAAGGATACACTGCACGTTGGTATTGCTATGGATAATGGTGATTTCCTGCACGCATCTGTTTCATCAGGGGTGATGATTTCAAATATTTCGGAAAATTATTGGGCAACAAGATATCTTGGTGCGAGGAGAGTATTGAACTAAGTGCGATTAATTTTTTTAAATGTCGAGATACCGGCTGCAGGATGTTTAGCCACAGATTGCACAGAGGATGCATATAAATTGTCATTTTCAATATTGAGTTATGTGGAATTATAGGCAGGTTTTTATTTTTGTGGTGTCAGCAGAAGGTTTTCGGATATCCATTTTCCAACATTTGAGTTATTTTGAGTCCACTTTGTGGACGCCCGATATGGTAACCCAGTGAATTCCGCATATCGATCCCTACGGGGTATTCCTGGGCAGGCGAAGACCTGAAATCCGAAAGTGCCGACAGGCACGGTCGATTATCGTATTTTGCAACAGAATGAACCTGCACTACCTATCTTGCTTTGCCCGATCGTATACAGAAAACACGTCTCAGGTATAACTTCTCCAGCATCTCAAAATAAAAACGTGCCAAATTATAAAAAAACGGTAGTTTGGTTCTTCGGTCAAACGTAAATCATTTAGTATCTTACAGAACATTTCGGCTGATAGGTCGTTACCTGAAAAAACATCGATTAGTCATGCTAAAACCAATGTTCGGCTTCAGGGCCAAACCAAAAAAATTTGAGCTACCGCTTCGTTATTATGATCCCGAAGAAGATGAAAAACGAAGAAGAAGAATACGAATTAAAACCAATCGTCACAGGAACCGGCATCGCAGCCAGAATATTCGTGTTATGATTTATGCACTTGGCCTTGCGATCGTAATTTGGATTATCACACTGCTTTAAAACTATCATTCATCTAAACAACTTCTAACCAGGATCATTGAACGAAACAGGCGACATCACCGGGCAATCTATCATCAGGACAATGCCACCGCAACTTTCCAATAAAATTGCGGCAGGAGAGGTTATCCAGCGCCCGGCTTCAGTGGCCAAAGAGCTGTTGGATAATGCAATTGATTCCGGGGCCGACCATATAAAGCTGATTATTCAGCAGGCGGGAAGAACGCTGGTTCAGGTAATTGACAACGGGTGCGGAATGTCGGATACCGATGCCAGGCTATGCTTTGAGCGCCATGCCACATCAAAAATTCAAACTATAGATGATCTTTTCCGTATAAAAACAATGGGTTTCAGGGGTGAAGCAATGGCTTCGATTGCATCTATTTCCCAGACAGAGATGAAAACCAAACTGATTGAGGATAACTCCGGAACCCTTATCGAAATTTGGGGCGGGGAAGAGAAACGCTTTGAACCCGCAGCCGTTGATGATGGAACATCTGTTGCTGTCAGGAGTCTTTTTTATAATGTGCCGGCCCGGAGGCAATTTTTAAAAACCGATGCAACAGAACTCAGACACATCATCCGTACTTTTCAGAATACAGCACTGGCGGCAACAGATATCGAATTTGAACTGCATGCTGATGGAGACCTGCTCTATCACATTCCCGGGCAAGAGCTTGGCCAGAGAGTTGCGGATCTTTTTGGCAGGCAATATCGTGCCAGCCTGATTCCTTTTGAAGAACAAACCAGTTACGTAAAAATTCACGGGCTGCTTGCCGATCCTAAACTGGCAAAAAAAAGCAGGGGAGAGCAATTCCTTTTTGTAAACGGCCGGCCTTTTCAGCACAGATATCTGAGCTATGTAATTCTGAATCTTTTCGATACATGGACAAGACAGAATGAATATCCTTTTTATGCTATTTTCTTTGAAATAGATCCGGCACAGGTTGATGTAAATGTGCATCCTGCTAAACTGGAAGTAAAATTTGATGATGAACGAAGCATAGTGCAGCTTGCACGCTCAGTAGTTAAAAAAGCAATTAATCAATACTTTGCCGTTCCGGATTTGGATGTTTCCGATTCGTTTAAGAAAGATTTTGACCTCGAATTCAGCCAGATTACCGGCCGTGATGCATCGGAAAATCAAAAAAGATCAGATGAGATGCCGGTTCATTTTCCATCCCGAATCAACTATAAAAACAATATAGCAGATGGGGATGAAGCAGCTGACTGGCTCTACAGTTCACCGGAGAAAGCGAACAGGTATCAGGAAACCGGAAAAATTTCTTCGTCTCAGGGAAAGCTGGATAACACGCAGGGTCGGAGCCGTGATAAAGGTTTCTGGCAGCTTCATAACCGTTATATACTCACTCAAACGCGTACCGGGCTTTGTGTGATAGACCAGCATGCTGCCCATAAGCGGATTATCTATGAAAAAGCGTTAAGTGCAACAGAAGAGTCGCTGCCGGGAACACAGCAGCTCTTGTTTGCCCAGGCGGTTGAGCTTTCTGCGAGTGATTTTGTTCTGCTTAAGGAATTAATCAACATCATTCAGAGAATGGGATTCAGTATTCAGTTATTAAGCGGTAATACAGTGATAATAAACGGTGTGCCGGCAGATATTGAAGTTGGCGATGAAAAACAGGTTCTGAAAGAGATGTTGCAGCAGTATCGTGAACTTGGAAAAAAATCCACACTCGACGCAAGAAAACGGGTTGCTATTGCTTTTGCTTCACGTGCGGCCATTCCACGGGGCAAGAGGCTTACCGAATCAGAAATGGAACTGCTTATCGACCAGCTTTTTGCATGCGATCAGCCCTACACTGATCCGCTTGATAAACCAACTCTGATCTATATGCCACTTGATGAGCTGAAATCGAGGTTCCGTTAAAGAAACAATAACCTTTTCGTAAATAAAAATTGATTATAACCGGGCTACTCACTTATTTCCGGTAATCTGATAACAAAACAATCCGTGCAGTTGAATATACTTGCTGTTGAACCATTTTATAACGGGTCTCATCGTGCTTTTCTAAAAGGGCTACAGGATCATTCAAGGCATAATATAATACCAGTGAAGCTGGATTACAGGCGTTGGAAGTGGCGCATGCATGGCGATTCGGTGAAGCTTGCCGAAATGTCGAGCCATATTACTGAAGATATCGACCTGCTGTTGGTGAGCAGCATGACCAATCTTCCGGCATTTCTTGCACTTACAAATCCGCGTTTTGCCTATACACCTAAAGTAATGATAATGCATGAAAACCAGCTTACACAGCCGATGCCGGAAGGAGAGGAGAGAGACATAACATTTTGCTATATCAATTACATCAGTATGCTATCAGCAGACAAGTTATTGTTTACAACCCGTTATCACCTGAATGAGCTTCTTGATGCTTTACCGGCTTTTTTAGACCGTTTTCCTGATGACAAGCACTACAATACTGTGGATCAGATTCGTGAAAAAAGTACGGTTGTCTACCCGGGGATGAATCTTAAGGTATTTGATGATCAGCCCGATACCCGCCATCTGAACAAAAGGCCGGTAATTGTATGGAACCAGCGCTGGCAATTCGACAGAAATCCCGCTATGTTTTTTAAAGTACTGAACCGTCTGAATGACATCGACCTGAAATTTGACCTGATCCTTGCAGGATACCCAGCACCGTAAACCTGAAGAGTTCGAGCGGGCATGGAAACGTTTTGGTGAACATATCACACATTTTGGCTATGTAGAAAACGTAGAAAATTACAGTAAGCTGCTGCATTCAGGCGATATTGTGGTTTCAACCGCAACACATGAATTTTTCTGTGTTGCAATAATGGAGGCAATATATTGCGGATGTCATCCGCTGGTGCCAAACAGGCTCCATTATCCTGAACTGATTCCGTCAAACCTGCATAAACCGCTTCTTCATGCGCCTGTAATTTATGATACGGAAGATGATCTGTTTAAATACCTGAAAGACCTGCTTACAGGCACTACAAAACCTCTGCCCAAATCATCGCTCCAGAATATTAACAGGCACCTTGATTGGGGAATGATGGTTGATCGTTATGATTCACTGTTCGAAGATTTGAAAGAGACGAAAAGCGAGGCTTCCTTTCAGGCAGGGGTTTAGGATCAGAAAGGTGCATAGTCGTCATCACCCCCGGGATTATGAGAAGGCGGAGTAAGTGATGAACCATCATCATACGGCTCAAGATAATCGTTTCTGCCAGGCGATAAATCAGATGAATCATTTTGTGCAAGCCGTTCGAAACGGGCGTATTCTTTCACAAAATACATTCGTGTGGATCCTACGGGTCCGTTTCGCTGTTTACCGATGATAAGTTCAGCCAGGCCGGCTGTGGACTGGCCTTCCGGCGTTGTGGTAATGTTGTAATATTCGGGCCTGTAAAGGAAGCAGACAACGTCGGCGTCTTGCTCTATGGAGCCGGATTCCCTGAGATCGCTGAGTTGCGGGCGTTTATCACCGCCGCGCTGTTCCACCTGCCGGCTAAGCTGAGACAGTGCGATAACAGGTACATTCAACTCTTTCGCCAGCGCCTTTAATCCACGTGAAATCGTAGCGATTTCCTGCTCTCGATTTCCGATATCACGGGAGCTGGCAGTCATCAGTTGCAGATAATCCACCACAATCAGGCCGATATTGTGTTCACTTTTCAGGCGCCTGCACTTGGTGCGAAGCTCCATCACACTGAGACTTGGAGTGTCGTCAATAAATATGTTTGCGGTAAACAGCCTTCCGGCAGCATCTATCAGCCGTTTGAAATCTTCATCTTTGAGCCTGCCTGTTCTCGCATTTTGTGCATTAATTCGTGCTTCCATTGTCAAAAAACGCTGGACAAGCTGCTGGGCCGACATTTCAAGGCTGAATATTGCCACATTGGCCTGCATACTCTCATCCGGATGAAGAGCTGCGTTTCTGGCAGCTGTTAAAACGAAAGCAGTTTTTCCCATAGAAGGCCGTGCTGCGATGATTATCAGATCACCGTTTTGCCAGCCTGATGTGTACCGGTCAACATCAAGCCCGGCAGGAACACCGGTAACGCCTTCTGGCTTGCCGCGCAGATCTTCCAGGTAACCGAGCGTGTCTTTCAGGATATCACCGATAGCAAAAGCACTGGAGCGTGATTTGGTATTAGCAATATCAAAGATTTTCTGTTCTGCCTCGTCGAGCACATTGTTTGCATCCGTAGTGGTGTCATATGCAGCTTTAATGATCTCATTACAGTTCAGAATCAGGTTCCTTTTGATGGCTTTTTCCGAAATAATCTGTGCATGGTAATCGATATTTGCGGCTGAACTGACAGATCGGGTAAGGTCGGCCAGATAACCGCCGCCTCCCACTATATCAAGCAGGTTTTTATCACGAAGTTCGCTCTCAACAGTAAGAATATCGAGTGGATTGCCTCTTTCGTATAGATTAAAAAGTGTTTCGAAGATATGGCGGTTTGCAGGTTTATAAAAATCATCGGGCCTTAGCAGCTGCAGAGCTATGGTTGCCGCCTCTCTTTCTATGAGCATGGCACCAAGAACGGCTTCTTCGATCTCAACAGCCTGGGGAGGAACCCTTCCGCCTTCATCCGGAAGAGATTGAGGCTTGTTTTTTTTAAAATCAGAACCGTTCTGGTTTGCCATTTAATATTTCAATGAAAATTAAATTTGTTTGATGAATTCAGGTGAATTGAAATGGTATGTTGAAAATCATAAATGAATAACTTCTCTTAAAGTTGAGAGTGCCACATGCCGGCAAACCGGCATTGTTCAACTCAGTACAGACATAAATTCAACTTTACCCGATCAGATAAAGTAAGAAAAGTGAGAGTAATTCATAAATTAAAAAAGCCTCAGGCCGGTCAGAGCCTGAGACTGTTCTTTAGGGCATTTGGTACCTTTCGGTTACCAAAAATGGTCTGTTCCGAATATACGAAAGTCGTAGAAATTTGTTGCCTGCCAATGGTTAATTAGAAAATAAACCATGTAAAACTATGTTAGTTTTCCATCTGTGGCCAAATTACTTTTATTCCATTAGGATTCCTCACAGTACAAAACCAATCGGAGTTTCAAGGGTTACTCGTTATTTTCAATGGAAGAGGCACACAGAAACCTTATATTTGTGATCCGCTAAACGTTTGTTATGAATCCATTTTCCAAAAAAGAATGTATTATTCTCACTGTGATTTTTTTCATCACGGCTATTTCTGTGTTTTCTTCACGCAGTATCAGGCTTTATTCTACCGCGGCGGTAAGTTCTGAAAACGGCTCTGTACTTTTTCTATATGAACAAACCACACTTGATGGGCTTGCGATGATATTAGTGAATCATGATATCAGGATCGATACACAGGAAATGTTGTGGGCCGGACAAACACTTGGGTGGAGAAACTTCAGGCCCGGCAGGTATGAAATTGAGGGCAGACTCACCTATGGCCAATTCCTGTCAAAGCTGGCAAGAGGTTTGCAGGATCCTGCAAGGATTACCATCTTGCCAGGATTGGACCCGGGTCGCCTGTCCAGAAATCTTTCTTTACAATTAAGAGCCGATAGTACCACATTTAGAAGTCTGTTTTCCGACAGTTCGGATGTGGCACTTGAAGCCGGTTTGAGTGGGGAGGAACTTTTTTCAAGGATGATCCCGAACAGTTATGATTTTTACTGGACTACATCTGCAGAAAATGTTGCACGAAGGATATTATCAGAATTTGATCGAGCTGTAAAAAATAACCTTGCTGATGAAATTGAAAATCATCCGCTTTCACTTGAAGAGATTATCATACTGGCTTCCATAGTTGAATGGGAAGCCAGGCATAATGAGGAGAAGCCCCGGATAAGCGGTTTATACCTGAACCGCCTGAACAGAAATATGATGCTTCAGGCAGACCCAACCGTAAATTATGCATTAGGGGAGCGCAGGCGATTGTTTTTTGAAGACTATCAGGTTGATCATCCCTATAATACATACAGAATATTGGGGCTACCGCCCGGGCCTATTACAAACCCGGATCTTGCCTCTATTGTGGCTGTTCTCAGACCTGAAAACCATGATTATCTGTTTATGGTTGCAACACCGCAAGGAACTCACCGCTTTTCCCGCACATTTGAAGAACATCGAAGAGCTAGTGAAGAATGGAGACGATGGCTTCGGGAACAGCACAGAATAAGAGATCAGCGCGAAAGGGAAGAAGGCGGCTGATGCAAGTTGTTAGCGTGTTCCCAGCCTTTCTTTCGCACGGTTTGAAAGCCCGAGAATATTCAGGTGCTGGTTCATCCGTTCACCATCGAACCGAATTCTCAGAGCAAGGCCGTTATACTGGGAATCTGTTCTAAGGGCACGAGTGAGATATTGTGGATTACCGGCGATTTCCAGATTTCTGAAGAGATAATTCCCGGTATCAAAACCAATTTTTGAAAACAGATCGGGTGTTCGCCCGAAACGTGTTTCATAATCCTGACGGAAAAAATTCAGTGCGGAATGGTCAGCAATTTCACTGAACGATTGTGAATAGTAAACTTCGAAGAAATTTTGCTGATATTCTGTGAGGTTATGATGCTGCCATTCTTCTGACCCAAGGATAACCAGATTATTACCCATTGCTTCAAGATCATTTAATAACAGGTTCATCATTGTTTGGGAAGCCTGACCCGAAAATGGAGCATATATTGCCTGAGAAGGTGTGAGATTTAATGAGTCTATAAGAGCAGCATCACGGGTAAAAAGTTCTGTATATTCACTTAAGTCATACCCGATAGGAGCAAAATGTTCTTCGATGAAATAGGTGATTTGTGCACCAAGCCGTTCAGCCTCGCGCTGGAAAGCGACGGCCGATGCTCTTCCGGCCATTCCGCGTTCAAGGAAAACCGCAATTCTGTTAAGCCTCAGTTCCTGAACAGCAAATCTTGCCATTTGCCTGCCGTGAGTTTCAAGAGTTGGATTCAGTTGAAATGTATAGTTGTACGACCGGTTTAAATCGTCTGCATTTGCAAGTGGGGCAAGCATGGGTACCCTGTACTCTTCAGCAAGGTCTGCAAGGCGCAAAGCGGGTTCAGAGAATAAGGGGCCTACAACAGCACTTACACCTTTTGAAAATACCAGCTCTTTAAAAGCGGCTGCAGTGGTATCGGGATGCTCGGCAGAATTCCGGAAAATAAGGTTTACTTTTTTATCCGGATTACGGCTATTGAAATCATCGGCGGCAAGGAGCATACCAAAATAGAGGTTTCTTGGTATTGTAAAGTCAGGTTCGTGCTCCTGGAACGTGGGCAGAATCACACCAATGTTGTATACCGTGCCCGCAGGGGCAACGGGATAACGAAAACGAACCGTTTGCAACGGACTTGTAGTTAGAAGCTCCCGTTCAATTCTCGACTTTTCTGTGGCATTAGCTGTCATCTTTATCAACTCGGAAACCATATGTCTGTAAACTGCCGGATCGAGAAATGATCTTGAACGGTTCACAAGGTCGTAGCGGATGGCAGCTGAATCTAATCTGTAAAGCAGGTCAAACCGTTGCTTTGCGGTTAAATAGTCAAGAATTTGGCCGTAAAAATTTCGAGCCTCAGTTCGTAGGCTTCCAGTGTTGTTCTGTACAACAGAATAGAGATATTGGAGGCTCTTGTCATAATTATGTAATCCAAAATGAGTGAGTGCAAGGGAGTATTCTGCTTCGTGTCTAAGGGTTTGCTGAGTGGATTGAACAGCTGATTGGAAAAAAGGCAATGCACGCGAAAATTCAGATAAAGCCAAAAAGCTTTTACCTGCAAAGAGTTGTGATTGATCATCAGTAAATAAGGAAAATAGCTCAGCAGCTTCTGCATATTGCTCATTATCGTAAAGAACCATGGCTTCATCAAATGACTGAGCTGAATGGGTATTTACCAACAAAAAAAGAAATAATATCAGAATGAAAAGGTACTTCATTGCTCTCGGTTTGATGATGCTAAAACATATAGCTCACATTCATGGGTTTGTTCCATCCTTTTTATTCCCATTCAATAGTTGCCGGTGGTTTTGAACTTATGTCGTATACAACCCTGTTTACTCCGCGCACTTCATTGATGATTCGGCTGCTTACTTCGGAAAGAAAATCGTATGGAAGATGAGCCCAATCGGCGGTCATGCCGTCCACACTTGTCACCGCACGCAGGGCAACGGTAAATTCATAGGTTCTTTCATCTCCC
>PWLN01000365.1 GCA_003559375.1 Balneolaceae bacterium
AGCGTCCCCATCCATCAAACAAACATCACCGTATTGCAGGCAGTACACAAGAAACAAAGGCTTCATCTGCATCTTATACCAATCCGCGCCTAACCCATAAAATGGAACTACAAAAGCATTATCAGGAAACTCCATTCCCGAAAGCCCCCCCAAATCAGCAATATACACACTTGCATTGTGGAACTTCTTAATCCTCTCACAGTTCATGTATATTGTCCGGTAGTAGTTCTTATCGCCTAATGTCGCAAAGATCATCTGTTTTTTCTAATTAGAGCAGCCTCGACATCCTCTTTTTTTAAGGTCACTGGCTTTGGCTTTTTCTGTTTTTTTTTAGGGTCTTGTATTTTTACCTGAATTGATTTCATATGCTTACCAATGGGTTTTTACTTCGTTCGCGATAGTGCATTTCTGATTTATGATTGCCATGAAAAGCTAATGACTTCTTAGGCATGTACATGGTTATTTTCTTTTCATAGAATCGTTCAGATAACTGCTTCCCAACACCCGATGAGTGAAAAGGGTTCTGCAGCCACCTATGAGAAACATGATTCATCTTAAACTCAAGAAGATCAAGCGTTGAACGTGGAACACAAAAATTACAATCAACATATCCCATCTTATATCCCTGCACCCCTGCGAATTCAAGCTCTGACCATATTGTATTTGTCCATCTTCTATCCCCGCCCCTGCGCATAAAATTAAACGCGTATGGCTCCGGTAGGTCATCACAGATTCGTTTTATTTCTTCGTACTGAACTTGTGAAATATCATCCTGGATGAACATAAACCATTGATGATCGGATTCTTGAGCTATCTCCATCATGTACTGATATTGCAACCAATATCCGTCCCTGCCTTTATGCCGAAACCGATAAAACTTCCCGTAATCCAAAAAAGGCTCTGCCGGAAATGTTGAACCATCGTCAATAATGACAATATCGTCTTTGCCGTGTAATTCCTTAACAACATTCATCAGCATTTCAGGTCGGTTATATGATGAGAGTAGAATCATTTATTTTCCAATTTCTCTTTTGTTCATCTTGTTATATACCCCTGCGTGCATCTGCACATAATTAAGTTACCCAAACTGGCTCTATTCGAGTAGTCCCCGGGAAACAGCATACGCTCCCCTGAAATGATAAAAAGTCCGTCCAGTGTTTCTGTTTTTTGTCCATCAGGGGAAACATGATCGAACTGGTCTGTTACCTCACTCCCCCGCGTTCTGTCATCCCGTGTGCTTATCCATATCTTACCCGGATTTAGCCCTGTTGCTCTTGCGCCTTCCAGGCTCCCAAGATTAGAAGCAGATATGATCTCTGTTCGGGCTATTCGTACCGCCCTTGCTACACCACCAACACTTTG
Organism: Balneolaceae bacterium; assembly: GCA_003559375.1. Classification (GTDB taxonomy): domain Bacteria; phylum Bacteroidota; class Rhodothermia; order Balneolales; family Balneolaceae; genus Rhodohalobacter. Next base: position 1,363 of record PWLN01000365.1, read on the forward strand.
CGCCATTCGTGATGCAATATCGTCAATACCCAATCCCTGACTTACCCCTGCCGCTAATTCTTCAGCCATCTTTGTTTTTGAAGTTAGGGTAATCCCTTCCACTCTGTCGGTAGCCTGCAAAGCTACGTATCGCATGACCGCGCGCGTCCAGTCATCTTCTTGTTTTAACGATTTCTCTGTAAGAGATTCAAATATCCTGCCTCCAAAATGAGATCCCACCCTTTGATAGACAATATTAAATCCCGCTCTTATTGGCTCTGACGACACCTGATTTTCAATAAATGAACCCGCTTCACTGATCCCGTTTTCTCTCATATATCGGATAACAGGGTCAATTTGGTTCTTTAAAGATTGTGAAAATACCCTTGTGGAATAATTAAGAAACAACCACCTGTCTCTGTCAAAAGATTTCCAAAATACAGACTTCTGATCTTCAGTTTGAAGGTTAAGAGATTTCATGACCGTTTTTGCTGTACTCTTTTATCAATACATTAATATCCTCATTCGACAAACTCAAGTCTGGCGCGCTCATCTGAGAGTATGGAATTACATTCATCGGAACCCAGGGTTCATCAAATAACGGATCATCAATGACATTAAAGTTCATTTCTTCCAGCTTACGGTTTGGCGGGATCTCCCACATATTACGCAGCCATGCAGACTTGTCTTTCATGTCCTCTGAAAGTGCCTCTATTCCAGAAACATCATAATCAATAAAATAATTCTCCCCGTATCGTGGCGGGTATAATTTGCCATCGTAATCTTTATAGGGCTTTGTTAGCCAGCGGTTGATTTCAGTGAATGTTCTTTCTAACAGAGGAATACAGACATCAAGCCACAACTGTTTGCGGGCTTCTTTCAGATTGGCATGTGTGCGGGTATCGGGATCGTTCAAGAGAATAGACGGGAACCGGAACAAATTACATATCTTTCGCATCGTCATTCTGTCGGCTGCGATAAGCTCAAGATCAACCGGTGACATACCGAACGACTGCCAGCCTAACTTAGCAGAGGGAACAAGTACAGATTTATAGTTTTCAATGCCTTTTGCTTTTTGTTTGAAAAAGTTTTCAATATCCTGGCGGGCTTCCGGGGAAATTCCGTCTTGCAGATCAGGATCGTCGGGGTATATCATGCCCGAGGCTCCCATATTAGAAAATGCTTTTGCCATTGCTCCGTCACCGTCATTAGACGCCCTGATTACCCTCCTTCCTGCTTTTAGAGGGGCCATGCCGTATAAGTGGTTCCCTGTGATAGAAAAATCTGGATTCCAGTACTTCAGATGAATCACATTGTGAGACGGGATAATATCATTGTGAAAATTCAACGCCTCTAAGCTGTACCCTTTTATGAGCGCCTCTACTTTGTGATCGGCATGTATTCGCGTTAATTGTGGCGGTAGTACCCACAATTCCCCGAAACGTCTGTCTGTTAGTTCAATACCATGTCCGTACGTATTGCCTGTTACAAGCTGAAACCCTAATAAGTTCTCAAGAAATTCCGGCCAAGCTTGTAGTGGATTGGGCTTATCGAGTAGTTTTACCAAATCATCTTTTTCATCAACCTCTTCAAGTGCTTTTTCTCTTAATTTCTTCGCTTTGAAAACAAATGACTCTGAGCTTCTGTTTCTTTGCTGGTGTTTCAGGCGAACATATTCTTTGGCTTTTTTTTCATCCTTAACCTCATACACTACATAAGGAACGCTTGAGATCGCTTGTAGAATGTGAGATACAACACTGTACACGTCCGGATTGAATGAAAACGCATCACTGATATAACCGTCCGGTGAATCTTCAATCGGGATTGGTGCGTGTCCTCTCAGATACTGAAATATAGCCCTTTGTACTTGTTCACCTGAAATCCCTTGTTGTTTAATTTGGCCGGATAGCTGAAAGGCAAGCTTTAAACGTTGATATATGTTCATGCCGTTGAGATTACAAGTTTTTTAGTTTTTACCGGGCTAAAGCACATCACAAAACTATCAGCAAGGTTTGGGCTTTTAATACCACGTTTTGCAAGGTCTTTTTTGGATTCAACCTTAATACGCCCTTTGCCATCATAGTCCTTTTTGGGTGTGCTTAATTCGGTTATTAACGCTTCTAAGTTACTACATTCTGAACTTATTGACAAAATATCGGATTTGTCTATTTGCTCTCCTTTTTGTATGGCGTTATAGGTTGCCATCATTCTATCGGCTACATTGAACCACGTCTGAGCTTTTAGATTAGAAAAATGATCTTTGTTCTTCACTCCGTACTTGTATTCCCGGTCAGGCTGGACAACAGAAGCACCGGCATTGAATGGAGTATAATCTATCTTATCACCTAATTGTTTGAAATTAGAACCAACACCCGCACCGACACCGATAGAGTCATATGTAACTGAATACCCTTTCTTTGCCTCTGCATAGACTTTCTGAGACGATTTGAATAGCTCATCTTCTTTGCCGTGCCATTGCCAGGTATCTG
>PWLN01000390.1 GCA_003559375.1 Balneolaceae bacterium
CGGTCGAGGCCTTTCGCCCGGAGCGATGGCTGGAACCGGCGCTGGATCCCGCAGCGGCGGCATCCAGCCTGTTTCTGCGCGGCCCGCGCAGCTGTCCCGGCCAGGCCCTGATCCTGTTCGTGTGCAAGGCTGCGCTGGCGCGGCAGCTCGGTGAGATCGGGATGCGGGTGCAGACCACCCGGTTGTCCACGGATCCGCTGCCCGTGACCTTCCCGGAAGCGGATGCGCGATTTCACCCGGAGGAGCGGTCATGACGATTGCGGCGAAGCACCTGCGCTCGATGCCCGCCAGCGCGCTCGACGAATTGTTCCGGGGCAGTCCTGCCGGCCCGATCCCTGAGGGCCGGGCCCGCGGGACCGCCATCCTCTTTCCCGGTTCGTGGTTCGGTCGGCTCTTGGGGTGGGTGATCCGCCTGTTGTTCTGGAAGGGCAAGATCTTCCGACCCAGGTCCGGGGACCTGAAGAACCGGATCGGCCCCCTGGGGTGGCCCCTGATTCGGGCCCGGGTGTACGAGGACCAGAGCTGGTTCGCCGACGGTCCCGCGGTAGTACTTGATTACTCGAAGACCTCCCTGTTGGCACGCTGGATCCGCGACGAAATCCGGGAGGTCAGTCCCGGTGTGTACCTGGGTGTGGTGTACTGGGGCAAGCGCCGGATTGCCCGCTTCCTCCTGGAGTTCGGCCGGGACGCGCAGCTGGGCCCGCTGCGCGGGTTTGCCCTCTGGGTCGGGGTGATCACCCTGGCTGGCTTGCTTCTGGGGGGGATCTACCTGACCATCCGTCTGGCCGACGACCGGCCGGTCACCTACGCCCTCGACGAGGATCACTTCAAGTACGGTTCCACGGGAGGCGAACGGGGTTTCGGAAAACAGCTCGGTTTCGGGATTCCCTATTGGATCTGGGTGGCGCTGCCCGAGCTGTTTCCGCAGTACCTGCCGGACCAGCAGCCGGGGCAGGGTTACACCGCGTTCGGGATGATCTACGAGCCCGACCGGGATCCACGCCTGGAGATGCCGATCGGGATGTCGATGCGGCGCGTGCAGGGCGTCGACCGGGTGTATTTCAACTGCGCGGTCTGTCACACGGGCCTGGTGCGTCCTGCGGCCGAAGCACCCGCCGAGATCGTGCTCGGGATGCCGGCGAACACCTTTGATCTGGGGGCACTGGTTGGGTTTTTCTCGCAGGCCGCCGCTGACTGGCGGTTTCGGTCGGAACGACTCATGCCGATGGTCGAGGCCCTGACAGCACTGCAACAGGAAGTCGATTTGCCCCCCGAGCGCTACCAGCCCAAGCCGCTAGGAGCGCTGGATCGGCTGCTGTTCCGCCATATCGGCGTCGCCTTGATGCGCGAGCAGCTTCTCACGCTCACCTCGAGGGTTGCCTTCATGGATCTTGCGAGTTGGGGGCCGGGCCGGGTGGACACCTTCAATCCGCCTAAGGCCTTACTGGGTTTCCCAATGGAGAGGGCCACGGAACGTGAGCTCGTCGGCAACGCGGATCTCCCGTCGGTGTGGAATCAGCACTGGAAGGAGGGCATGCAGCTCCATTGGGACGGCAACAACACCAGCGTGAACGAACGCAATCTCAGTGCCGCCTTCGGGACTGGGGCCACGCCCACGACCATCGATAAGAAGAGCGTCCTGCGCATGGCCGATTGGCTCTGGGATCAGGCGCAGCCGCCGACCTTCCCCGAGCACCATCTCGACCGTCAACAGGCGGCGCAGGGCGAGTCCGTCTACCGGCAGCATTGCTGGTCCTGCCATGGGAACGGGACGCCGCCGTTCCGCACGGAAGGGGATGGCAGCCTGGTGGGTACTGTGACGCCGATTGAGGTGATCGGCACTGACCGCGCGCGCCTGGACTCCTACACGCGGCTGCTCGCCGTCGCGCAGAACTCCCTGTACGCGGGTTTTCCAGCCGACGAGGAACACTGCCGGGATCGCGCCGATGACACGGATCGCTGCTATCCGGCGCGCTTCAGCCATTTCCGCAAGACGCACGGCTACGCCAACCTGCCGCTGGACGGCCTTTGGTTGCGCGCGCCCTATCTGCATAACGGCTCGGTTCCGAATCTGCGCTACCTGCTTGAACCCGCGGAATCCAGGCCGCGGGTCTTTTACACCGGATACGAGGTCTACGACTACGAGAACGTCGGTTTCGTGACCTCCGGCCCCGAGGCACAGCGCTTGGGTTGGCGGTATGACACGGGCATTCGCGGCAACGGCAACGCCGGGCACGAGTACGGGACCGATCTGCCCCCCCGGCTGAAGGACGCACTGATCGAGTATCTCAAGACGTTCTGAGTCATTGTGTGGCCGAAAGTCAGGAGGATGAATCGATGACCGCAGAACGAAGGAATCCCCGCTGGAAGCGCCGGCTGCGGAGAATGTTCCTGGTGCTGCTGATTCTGGGGCTTCCAATCGCGACGTACGGCTGGTACAAGTTTTTGCGCGATGTGCCGCAGCCGGATTGGATCACCGGCGACCCGGAAACGAACTTTCTTTACGGATCGATTGGAGGGGAATCCCAGGGCGGTATTCCCTACTGGATCATCGCCGTGTTGCCGCGCATCTTCGACGACCTGATGCCCGGGCCTGGCGGATACGCCGCGTTTGGTCTGCCGTGGGAGGAGGGGGCCGAGTTGCCGGCCGGATTTTCCAGGAAGACGATCGGTTTTGATCGGGTGGGTTTCAATTGCGCGCTCTGTCATGCGACGCAGTATCGGACGGCACCGAACGTGAGTCCTGTCATTGTTGCCGCGGGGGGTAATCATACCGCCGACATCCAGCGCCTCCTGGAATTCTTCACTCAAGCCGCGAACGATCCGCGGTTTAATGCCGAAACGATCCTCACCCACATCGATATGAGCTACCCGCTGAGTTGGATCGACCGGCAGCTGTACAGGTTCGTGTATATACCGATGACCCGAAAGCGCTTGAGGGAGCAGGGCCGCGATTTCACCTGGATGGCTGATTTCCCCCGCTGGGGTCCCGGGCGCGATGCGGCTGTCAACATCGCCAAGTACAACTTTCTCAAAATGCAGATCGACGGAAGCGTTGACACTACCGACTTTCCCGCGTTGTGGAACCTTCAAACGCGGGTGCAGGAGGGTCGCGTCTGGCCGGCGGATGATCACTCGCTCACGGCGGATTGGTCGACCCTCGATGTCGATCCATCGCGTCTGATGCTGTTTAACCTCGACGGCGCGACAACGTCCCTCAATGCCGTCGTGATCGATTCGGCGGTGAGCCTCCAGGCGCAAAATAACCGCTTTTTCCGCCGCCGGGTACAGGAACTGGAGGATTGGCTGATGACGCTGCCGGCACCCAGGTATCCGTTGCCCTTAGACCCTGAACGGGTCGCGGTTGGGGAAGTACTGTTCGAGCAACACTGCGCGATCTGTCATGCCGGCGCACGCGACAACCGGCTGGGCACGGTGATCCCACTTGCCGAAATCGGCACCGATCCCGAGCGTGCCAATGCCTGGTCGCGCGAGGCAGCGGATCTCGTCAATCAAACCGTTTACTCAATGTTCAAGCTCACGCGAACGCCGATGGGTAAACCCACTGAAGCCGGCTACGTCGCGCTGCAACTCGACGGCGTCTGGCTGCGCGCGCCCTACCTGCACAATGGCTCCGTGCCGACGCTGCGGGCGATGCTGGAGCCGGTGGACCGGCGGCCTCGCAGCTTCTATCGCGGCTACGACGTGATCGACCGTTGGAACGGCGGCTTCATCTCGCGCCGCTGCGCCGGGGACGAGGCCGAGTTGCCCGCGGAGCCGGAGTTGGTGCAATGGGGCTGCATGCCGAATCACAAGGGCTGGTACTAC
>PWLN01000016.1 GCA_003559375.1 Balneolaceae bacterium
CCTATACCGAATGCTTCAATAACAACAGCCTTGAATGTACTGAGGTCCAGACAATCGAGAGCCCTCGTATTTATTGCCGGATGAACCTTGATTACATGTATTTCATCACTGAATTGCGAGATACAGGCAGATGGTGTAATTCGGTTAGTCATAACTTCAGTTGAGAGCCTGATTCGGATGCCAATCTCGGCAAGTGGCGGGTAATTAGGCGATTCAAACGCACTAAAATCACCAATACTCATTTTGGTGCAACGATTACCACGAAAAAGATGATCATTAAAACAGAGCGCAACTTCCTGGATCGGGTAGGTTGCAAGCTCAATGGCATTCACCAAATTTCTTCTGGCATCACTCCGGATGCTGCTTAACGGAACCTGACTCCCTGTAAAAATTACGGGTTTATGGATTGGATTCAACGCAAAAGACAGGGCAGAAGCTGTGTATGCCATCGTATCGGTGCCATGTAAAACTACAAACCCGTCATACTCAGGCAAACGGTTGTAAATAAGTTCTGCCAATATTTTCCAGTGCGATAAATTGATATCCGAACTATCCTCAAAAAAGACATTCTCAATGCTGATTTCAGCGATTTGGGTCAGCTCCGGCATTTGCTGATAGAGTGCTTCACCTGATCTGGCAGGATCAAGTATTACCCCGTCTTTTTCGAACTGCATTGAAATGGTACCGCCTGTCTGGAGTAGTAAAATATGTTTCATTTTGTTGGTCTTGCAGGCCATGTTAGGTTGAAATGAAGAAAAAAGAGTGTAAAATGAAAATTAAGTTATGATTTTATTTATTGGTTTTTCATTTTTAATCTATATAAACAAAGTAACATACGTGAAGAAGGTTGGGGGATGCCCATCTGAAATTTGTTCTTTCACGAGCTGATGAGCCTGTTTTGTTTCATAAGCCGGTGCCGGATATTTCAAAGCCTTCTGATAGTTCGTAATTCATGATAATTATTAAGTCGTTAAAACAAATTGAGGAGCTGTAATGAAAGTATATGAGCCAGGAAAAATCCGAAACATTGCCCTGCTCGGGCATGCAGGTTCAGGAAAAACCACTCTTGCCGAAACCATGATATTTGAGTCAGGCACATCAAGAAAAAGAGGGACTGTTGAAGCAAAAAATACAATCTCAGATTATCACGAAATTGAAAAGGATAAACAAAAATCGATCTACAGTTCACTGCTTCATCTCGACTGGAGGGGAACAAAAGTAAACATTATTGACACACCCGGAACATCCGACTTTTACGGGCAGGTATCCGAAGCATTTGCCATATCTGATGTGGCCCTGTTTGTACTGAACAGTGAGGCTGGAGTAGAAATAGGAACCGAAGCATTTTGGAGGGCTGCTGAAAGCAAGAATATTCCTTCAATGATCGTAATGAATAAGCTTGACAGTGATAAATCTGACTTCCAAAATGCAGTTGATTCTGCAAAAGAACGTTTTGGGCGTGGCGTGGTTGTTGTTCAATATCCTTATAGTGAAGGTGATGATTTTCATGCCATTATTGATGTTCTGAAAATGACGATGTATGAATTTCCGGAAGATGGCGGTAAACCCGATAAGCTGCCAATCCCTGAATCCCAGCGTGCACAAGCAGAGCTTCTGCATAATGAGCTCGTTGAGGCCATAGCTGAAAATGATGAGACGCTGCTCGACCTCTATTTTGAAAACGGAAGCCTTGATGAGTACCAGATGACGGATGGACTCAATATGAGCCTGCTGAATCGTGATATTTTTCCGGTATTTTGTGCCTGTGCTTCAAGAAATTTCGGAACCGGCCGGATAATGGGCTTTTTGGGAAATGTGGCACCATCACCGTTAGATCGCAGTATAAATTTGAAAGACGGGAAATCATATGATATGAATCCGGAAGGCAGTCCGTCATTTTATGTCTTCAGGTCATCATCTGAGACGCATGTTGGCGACCTTACCTACTTTAAAGTTACCGGAGGTACCATAAAATCAGGAATGGATCTTGTAAACCGCCGGACGCAGGACGGATTGCGAATGGGTACCCTCTATATTTGCCAGGGAAATAAACGAATTGAGGTAAGTGAAGTGAATACCGGTGACCTGGCAGTTGCAGTGAAATTAAAAGATATGCAGGCTGGGGATACCGTTACAATGAAAGACAATATTAGCCTCGAGTTTGCTCCTATCGAATACCCGAACACCACGATGAGAGTTGCACTCAAACTTAAAAAAGAAGGTGATGAAGACAAGCTCGGAAGTGCACTAAACCAGATACAAAAGGAAGATCCATCTGCCAGAATTGAACACAGCCAGGAGCTTCAGCAAACCATTCTTCATGGCCTTGGTGAAGAACATCTGAATGTAATTCTTTATCAGCTAAAAGAACGCTTTAACCTGGATGTTGAGTTTATACGGCCCCGCATTCCTTATCGTGAAACCATCACAAAGAGGGTCGATACTCAATATAAACACAAAAAACAGAGTGGCGGTGCCGGACAATATGCTGAAGTATATATTTCCATTGAACCGTGGGAAGAGGGAATGCCTCAGCGTGAAGATCTCAATGTGAGAAATGTAGATGAGATTGAATTGGAATGGGGAGGAAAACTGATTTTCCAGAATTGTATTGTAGGCGGTGTGATTGATAACCGGTTTATGCCGGCTATTCTGAAAGGGGTTATGGATAAAATGGCAAATGGCCCATTGAGCGGATGCCGTGCAAGGGATATCCGTGTATCTGTTTACGACGGCTCCATGCACTCCGTAGATTCAAATGAGGCAGCTTTCAAAACAGCTGCTTTGATGGCCTTCAAGGATGGATTTCTGAAAGCCTCACCTCAGCTTCTGGAGCCAATCTATGAAATTGAAGTTACACTTCCATCTGTATATATGGGCGACGTAATGAGTGATCTTAGCTCAAGACGTGGTCAGATACTGGGAATGGATGCGGAGGGTACCATTCAGAAAATTAAGGCAATTGTACCCCTGCAGGAACTGGATCAGTATACTACCCGCCTTAAATCGATGACACAAGGCAGCGCAACATATAGCCGGAAGTTTTATGACTATGCCCAGGTTCCTCCAGACATTCAAAAACGAGTAATTGAAGAAACACTGGCTGCTGAAGCTGAGAAGAACTAAAAAGTAAATCACTATATTTATCTAATGAACCATTTGCAGTGATGCGGGTGGTTTGTTGATAAATAGGGCTTTGGGTAAACTGCGAATCGGTATTATTACAAATCAATCAAAAGAGGATGGCAAATGAAAGAGAAACAAAGAATAATCATATTGGGTGCGGCAGGCAGGGATTTTCATAATTTTAATACATGCTACCGCGGTAATGATAAGGTAGAAGTTGTAGCATTCACAGCCGCACAAATACCCGACATTGAAGGCCGGAAGTATCCGGCTGAACTTGCAGGTGATCAGTATCCTGATGGTATCCCGATTTACTCCCAAAAAGAACTCACAAAACTCATTAAAGACCTTAAAGCCGATATCTGTGCTTTTTCTTACAGTGATGTACACTATAACGAAGTGATGTCTGTTGCCTCGGAAGTGAATGCGGCTGGAGCCGATTTCGTCTTAACAGGCACAGAGAGGAGCATGATTCGGTCAACAAAACCTGTTATTTCTGTCGGGGCGGTAAGAACAGGAGCAGGAAAAAGTCAGACATCCCGAAGGATTATCGAGATTCTCATGGAAATGGGTATCAGGGTAGTGGCAATCCGGCACCCAATGCCATATGGTGACCTGATTTCACAAAAAGTACAACGGTTTGCAGTACTTGAAGACCTTGACCGATATCACTGCACGATTGAAGAAATGGAA
>PWLN01000241.1 GCA_003559375.1 Balneolaceae bacterium
GCCGGTGCGAGTTCGAGCAGTATTTCAACGGCTGAATCTTTATCAGCCCTGTCCCCGAACTTTACCAGCGACTGGGCTGCTACCAATCTCACCACCGGATTTTCATCCCTTAGCGATTCCCGAAGGTTTTCTGAAGTCACAGAAAAAGCCTCTTCACCGCGAATCAATATACCAAGTATGGCCCAATAGCGAATTGCCGGATCCGGATCATCAAACCCGGTGATTATCCGATCTATTGTTTCCGGATCGCGCATTGCCGCGATTTCGACAAAGTTTAAAATCCGTTCAAGCGGATAGATGGCATCATTCTGGGCCATTTCATAAATAGTAAGCCGATTCTCTGCAGCCCTCCGGTGCATCTCTGCCTCATGAAGAAAACCGGCATCCCTGGTTGCCAATATATGCTCCCGGAGTGCCACACGGAGCTCATCAATGATATCACGATGCTCTTCACTGTGAATCAGATTATTTATCTCGTGAGGATCTTTGTCAAGATCATAAAATTCTTCTACCGGTTTAGGTTGCCAGAAATAGGATTGCACCGGGTTTAGCTTGTCGGCCAGGTACATCTTTTCCCAGACCTGTGTTGTTTTGGTGATCCACATATATTCAATATACTGTCCGTATATCAGATGCGGATTGTAGTTTCTGATGTATATGAACCGGTCATTGCGCACTGACCGCACCATATCATACCGTTCATCCATCCTGCCGCGAAAGCCGAAAAGATACTCTCGTGGTTCAGCTTGAAAATTGCCCATGTAGGCGCGCCCCTGCATCCATTCCGGAGGTTCAATTCCTATGATGCTAAGCAGTGTAGGGGCGAGATCCACAAAGGCAGCCGGACGCCTTGTTGAACCGCCCGGTTGATAATCAGCCGGAGCGAGATGAGCAAATTTCTCGGGCACATGAACAATCAGTGGAACATGCAGTCCCCGGTTATTCGGCCACCGTTTGTGGCCCGGCATGCCGCTCCCGTGATCAGCATAAAAGAATACGATTGTATCATCGGCAAGGCCATATTGCTCAAGTTCATCAAGAACTTCCTTAACCCGTTTATCTGCCTCATAAATGCTGTTGTAATATTCGGCCCAGTCGCGCCGCACTTCAGGTGTGTCGGGATGATAGGGAGGCACCGGTACTTCATCAGGATTATGAAATGGAAGATCCGTTCTGTTGCGAATCCGGCTCTCATGGCTTTCCATAAAATTGAACACTGCAAAAAAGGGCTGGCCATCCTCCCGGTTTCTGTAGTGTGCCTGTGGCGATGATTCATCCCACACTTCTTCATCTCCCGATACATTGTAATCGGTTTTGGAATTATTGGTGGTATAATATCCCGCCTCGCGTAACAGCACAGGATATTTCCTGATGAACTCCGGAAGTTTCACATCGGTGCGCATATGTTCAGCACCCAGGTTTGTCGGGTAAACCCCAGTGATAATTACTGTTCTGGCGGGGGCGCAGACCGGTGCATTTGACCAGGCTACATCGTATCGGAAACTTTTTTCTGCAAATGCATCGATGGCAGGGGTATGTGCATACTCATCTCCATACGCGCCAAGATGGGGGCCGTGGTCTTCAGTTGTAAGCCACAGGATGTTGGGGCGGGTTTGTTGCTGGCTCAAGGCAGAATTGCATATACACATCATTCCGGCTAAAAGCAGAGCTGTTTTCAGGAATATCAAAATTTTTGACATAAGTAAAATGATGGGTACAATTTTTTAGAATCTAAAATTTGATTTTAGAAATCATGTTTTACTTTTGGAATAAGCGTGCTAGTGTCATGTCAACTGTAAAAGTATGGATGCGGGAAAAGAGTCGTCGGACGAGTTTTTTAAAAATTGTTCAATTAATGATAATAGTGCTGAACTCAGATAGACTCGTCCGACGACTTCCATGCCATTTTATAGTTGACGTGACACTAGTTACATTGAAAACCGGGTTTCCTGGCTTCATGGATTCATAAAAATCAATAACCCTGCAATTCCAACAGCCCAGCAGTAAAATGCAAAGTAGTGGAATTTTTCTCTTTTTAATAATATGATCAGGTATTTAAGGGCAAAATAGCCGGATATGAAAGATGCCAGAAAACCGATCACCAGGTTAAAGACAGCGGCATATTCAATTCCCTGTTCCATAATTTCAATCACCTCAAGCAACATGGCACCGGCAAGAACCGGTAATACCATCAAAAAGGAGAAATTGGCTACGCTGTCCCGGTTGATGCCGCTGAAAAGTCCCACAGAAATGGTTGAACCGGACCTGCTGATACCCGGTATTATAGCAAAAGCCTGGGCAACTCCCATCAAAAGGCCTCTCCAGATATCTACTTCCTTTTCAGGATTTTTCACAAAGCGGGTCAAAAAGAGCAGGGTTCCGGTAACCAAAAGCATAAATGATACCACAACCGGATTTAAAAACAGTGCTTCGACCGGGTCTTTTAATGTGAAGCCTACAATTACAGCAGGTATCATACTTAGCAAAATAATCATACTAAACCGTGTGTTCTGGTCGTGTAAATAACGTTTTGTTTTAATTCCATCCATAGAAAAGCTTGCAATCAGGTCTCGGATAATCCCGGCAATCCTGGCCCTGAAATAGACAACGATACTGCAAAATGATCCAAAATGAACCACGATTTCAAATGTGATGCCCGGCATCAGTTCCCTGCCAAGAAGTGCCCGGGCAAGGGCAAGATGCCCTGAACTGCTTACCGGCAGAAATTCAGTTACACCCTGCAAAAGTCCAAGTAATAAAGCCTGTATGATATCCATTAAATTATATTTAAACCTTCGAATTGATCCGTCTAAAACGTGAAAAGGTAATTAAATTACAACTTAATTATTTGGATGGATGTGCCTTAGATACAAGTTTTTTGAAATCATTGCTGCAGATGCGAAAATCCGACACATTGAAAACAATAGGAAGATTGAATTGGGTACTAAGAAGAATTATTCTAAAACAGGATTTTTCATTATTTGATCAGTGCTATGGGTATTGGAATCTGCCGGATCTTCATCTATTTGTAGGATGCTTCTTGAGAACTCTTGCGTATGGGCTTTGTGTTTTCGATTAATAATTGTTTGAAGTTGAGACAAGGTGTCTTGCAGATTCGACTTGGATTTTTCTTTAACATGGTTTGCCCAGTTGAAAAATAACTTTGCAATACCCAAAAATGCTGCAATTCCCAAAATTATATTTGTATTACCATTTTGTAGTAAAATGGCGAATAACATTACTGATCCTGCAAGAGAAGCGTATGCCGGATACAACAATCTGCGGTATAATTTCAATTTCTTTTTGATTCTGATGACCGTTCTGAAACCTGAATATTGTAATTCCACACATGTGGAGTTCATCGACTTGAATATCTTAAAAATACCGGCAGGTTTAACTGTCCATTGAATTCCATCCGAATACCTTCTCACAACTCCTGAAGTTTTAAAATCTTCTTCGATAACGGATCTTAATTCAGCCCAGCTTTTCTGGTCAATTGCCCCTTTAGCATAACCAAGCAACTCAATTTCATCACTTTTACCGGTGTCCAAAAAGAATGGTTTTTCTATCGGAATTCCCTCCAGTTCAATGGCCGCTTCTCTCACATAATCGGGCGATAAACCGGACTCCCTGGCGATCTCTTCTATTTCACTGAGGGATAGTTTTTCAATTGACCCGGAAAGTGAGCCACTACCCTCATTTTGTGTTTGAATCTGTATAGCCCTTGATAATATGGCTTTTAAATCTTTTTCATCATACATAATAACAAAAGTGAAATTTTTACTGTGAGTGTTGCA
>PWLN01000424.1 GCA_003559375.1 Balneolaceae bacterium
ATATCCTGATCAAAAAAATCGGCCAGATCTCCCTCATATAGCCTGCCAAATACGGGATCATTCCCTCCAAGATAGTCTTCGACTTTTTTGTCTATCTGTTCTTCGGAAAGCAGGGCAGAACTCACATCAACAAACAAATACTCTGTATTCTTTCTGCGTAAAACAGAAGATAGATCTGTGATCACTGAATTCCAGTCCATACCGACATTTCCGTCAAAAACGATCGTACGATCCTTCTGTTCTGAAATGAATTCAGCCAGGGAATCAAATCCACGATTAATTGCACCATCTTTGAGTGAAAACGCCGGGTATATATCATACCCATTTGTTTGTACAGGCTTTAATGCAGGAAGAACATTTGATGCAGATTTTCTTTTCAACGATTTTACTGTGCGTTCCTGTTCAAGTGTTCTGTAATGGACTATAGCACCCCTTGCGGCAAGCCCTGATGTATCATCCATCCACTTGATAACGGGTTTACTGTTCAAATGACGGGTAAACGAAGGGCCAAATAATTGGCGTGATTTTGCAATATTCCCACCAATAATCAGGTAGTCGGGTTGTTGGCCAGTTGTAAGCAGATTCGTATAGCCGGCCAGATTTTTGCCAAATTGTTGAAATAATGCCCGAATATCAGGGTTATCATTTGCCATCCCGGCAAGCTCTTTTACCCCCGATAAATTGGAATTTATCAATCCATCACCATTGGAGATCTGCCTTAAAAACCACCTGGTCGATAAATACTCCTCTGCAGTTGAATCCAGATATGGGTCATTGTATAGATATCCTTTTCCTGGAAAGCCCGCGATCAATTCTCCATCCCATAAACTTGCGCTTCCGAACCCGGTACCCAGTGTAAAGGCTGTAATGTTATGCCCGCTAAGTCCTTCTATCTGAACAGCTCCAAGTAAAAAAGCCTCCGCATCATTCATAAATGTTATCTGACCGGGTTCAAGGCCATAATCACTCAATACATCAGCCAATGCGACTCTAAGATTCACTCCAAAGAGTGCTTCATATTTGCCAACTCCATGAATTTGGCAGATTCCTGACTCATAATTAAAAGGGCCCGGTATGGAAAAACCTATCCCATTAATTTGATCGGTAAAAACATCCCCAGAAACCTTTAATATTGAGGTTTTAAACTGTTGAATAATGTCAACGGCACCGGCTGAACTGTCAATATCAGCGTAATGACAGGATACCATTTCAGGTTTTTCGCTGCAATTATTAAATAATGCAGTATAAACATGACTCCCCCCTACATCCAGCCCCACAAAATATCCCATGTTCAATATTTGTTCATTTGTTTAAACATATTATAGGCAATTGCGATTAATTCAGCAATGTTTACTATAGATTGATGAATGATTCAGTTTTCTATCTGATTTCGATTACAATCAGGTTATGATTTTCTTTCAAAACGGATGGAGTACCTGAACTTATCACTTCGATAGTACCCCAGATTGTACTCTATGGGGCGGTCGCCTGCATCGAGTACAACTCTTTTCCTGAAAAGGATAGGTTTATTTTCTTCGATTTGTAAATAGCCGGAAACCGGTTCTTTTGCTTCTATTGCATCAAGTTCTTCTTCTGAACAGCAAGGTTTTACAGAATATTTATCTTCAAGAATTGTATAAAGGGGCTTACTGAAATCCTCATTTTTGGTGATCCCGATCCTGGGATGAAACCAGGAAACAAAAAATACAAAAGGGTTATTTTCATCACCATGAAGCCTTTCTAATTTTAACAGCTTTTGGCGTTGATCAATCTTCAGTATTTTACAAACCTCAGCCGGAGCATTTACCATTTCAGTATGGGAAAAATAATTCTTCAGTTTAATGCCTTTATCCTGCATCTCACTTCTAAAACTATGCCACTCCGCCAGGCGCGTGGTAATGGTTTTATTCACCACAACGGTACCTTTGCCTCTTGTTCGTTTGAGGAGTCCGTCATTTACAAGTTTGGAAATTCCCTGCCTTACCGTATTTCTTGACACCCCAAGTATATTTGCAAGGTGTTCTTCTCTTGGCAAATAACTTCCATCGTCATATTTACCGCTTTCAATATCTCTTCTTAGTACGGATTCGATCTGAATATATAGCGGAATTCCCGAATTATGATCTACTTTCATGGATTGAGTATATATGATACATATTTGAGTATCAATAGTAATAAAATTCCGGTATCACTTTTAAAGTAAACTTGTTACCGTTGCTAACTCAATCGTGATGTTAAAAATATCAGCTGAATAGCCTTCCATCAGCTGATTTTTACATTTGATTAGACAGGATTTTTTAAAAAAGGATTACTGATTGTAATAATCCCTTAAATATTCATAGATCGCCCTTGCTTCATCCAGGTCAACATTTTGATAGGGCATTTCTGTATGATGTTCTGCAAGCAGATCCAGGCCAATCGGATGGTTGCGCACATTCTCACCAGGGTTTACGATAAAATTCATAATAAATTCAGGACTTCTTCTCTCAACGACATCACCCAATGAAGGACCTATTTTACGTGCATCCATATCATGACAAATCTGGCATTTCATCTCAAATATTGACTGACCCCTCATCGACATTTCCTCATCAATCTCATCACTGATTGTTATCCTTTCAGTAATTGGCCCAAGGCCGTGTTCTTCCTGAAATGGTGTCAGGTTCAAGTCATCAAACTCTGATCTTCTCGGTTCTTCAGTAACTGTTTCTGTTTGTTCACTTTCACCGCTTGCACAAGACTGGACTGTAAATGCGAAAGCAATTGCAATTATAAAAAGGAAAAAATGATAGCATGGAGTAGTTTTCATATCGCTGATAATTAAGTTTCTGATATAATATGAAAAGCCTTGTATGATTGAATCATCAACTGCTACATTCAAATCTGCGGCTCAAAAGAAAATATATGCCATTCAGACGCAACTCAAATGGCATCCATTACCTCAAGATATATAATATTTTCAGAAGCTTCACATTTCCAAATAAAAAATTGCAAGTATTACTTTACAATCCATGTTTCGCGTCCGCGAAGAAGTTCATCAAGATTCCCGACTCCTTTTCTCTCCACAACGCCGGCAATCTGACGGTTCACTTCCTCATCATAACAGAATCTCTCCTCTGCAAACAGAACACCGAATGGCCTTGGCATTCTGTTTTCATCACCCGGTTCAGGCTGGTCGAAAAAGCGTGACAGCATGTATGCCTTTGTTTTATCTTTTTCATCGTGAATCCAGAGGTCATCCTTGCTAAATTCACCATTTTTCATTGAAACCACTTTAGGTACCAGTCCATCAAGCCGGATTCCCTTTTCATTTTTCTCGCCAAAAATCAAAGGTTCACCCTGTTCGAGATAGACAGCTTCAACAGGCCTGGTCTTTTTATCTGTAAACCGCTCAAATGCCCCATCATTAAAAACAATACAGTTTTGATAAATTTCCAGCATGGATGTACCACGATGGCTGTTCGCACGAAGAATCATCTGGTTTAGATGTTTCGGGTCGCGGTCCATAGCACGGGCAACAAAAGATCCATCTGCACCCAAAGCAAACGACAACGGGTTTACAGCGTGATCAATTGAACCGTATGGTGTAGATTTGGATACAGAACCGGAGGGTGCAGTAGGTGAATATTGCCCTTTGGTTAACCCGTAAACCTGGTTATTAAATAGCAGATAGTTCACATTAACATTTCTTCGGAGTAAATGCAGAAAATGGTTGCCTCCAATAGAAAGAGAATCACCGTCGCCGGAGATTACCCAAATGCTGAGTTCCGGTCGGCTGATTTTTAAACCAGTGGCAATTGCTGCAGCGCGGCCATGTATGGAGTGCATCCCGAATGTATCCATATAGTATGGAAACCTTGCGGCACACCCGATACCTGAAATAAATACGATATCTTCTTTTTTCACCCCGATTTCGGGCATTGCAGTCTGCACTTGTTTCAGAATTGTATAATCACCACAGCCGGGACACCATCGTACATCCTGATCAGACGAAAAATCTTTCCCTGTGTAATTCATGTCACCGGGAGCACCATTTTTTATGTGTAAATCAATAATTGTTTCAAGAGACATGTTTGGAATGGGTTATCTAAACTTTTTCTGATAGTATGGTTTTTACTTCCTGTTTCAGTTCATCCACAAAAAACGGGCGGCCTTTCACTTTGTTGATACCTTTTGCAGGAACAAAAAATGTGTCGCGCAGAAGTTTTACAAGCTGGCCGCTGTTCATTTCCGGTACGATTACCTGATCAAAGTTATTCAGGATTTCACCCAGATTTTTTGGAAACGGGTTCAGGTATTTGATATGAACATGAGAAACACTATATCCCTCAACCATCAACTCTCTTACGGCAGTACGTATAGAACCATAGGTTGATCCCCATCCAACAAGTACAGCATCGCCATGATCTTTGCCACTATCAACCTGTTGCAATGGAATCGAATCGGCTATTTTATCCACCCTTTCTTTTCTGAGATTGGTCATAAGCTGATGATTATCGGGATCGTATGAAACATTCCCGGTTTCCGCTTCTTTCTCAAGGCCTCCAACACGATGCTCAATACCCGGTGTGCCCGGTATTGCCCACGAGCGCACCAGCCGTTCATCCCGCGCATACGGCAGAAACGGATTATCTTCACCGTTTCTTGCAGGTTCAAATCTTACATTTACTTTTTTAAGCCCTTTTTGCTGAGGGAATTTCCATGGTTCGGATCCATTTGCGAGATAACCGTCTGATAAGAAGTAAACGGGAATCATATGTTCAATAGCTATGCGGCTGGCTTCGAAGGCAGCATCGAAACAGTCGCCCGGTGTAGCAGGTGCAATGATTACAACGGGACTTTCCCCGTTACGGCCATACATGGCCTGAAGCAGGTCGGATTGTTCTGTTTTTGTAGGCATTCCGGTTGATGGGCCCGCTCTTTGGATATTCAGGATTACAAGCGGCAGCTCAAGCATTACGGCAAGGCCTACAGCTTCTGCTTTCAATGCAATGCCCGGACCCGATGAGCTTGTAACTCCGAGGCTGCCCCCAAATGCTGCACCAATCGCCGATGAAACGGCTGCGATTTCATCTTCAGCCTGAAAAGTGGTTACACCAAAATTTTTCAATGCAGACAGTTCATGCAAAATATCGGATGCCGGTGTAATTGGATATGATCCAAAGAAAAGCGGGATATTTCCCTGCCGGGCTGCAGCAACCAGGCCAAGTACAGTAGCTTCATTTCCAGTAATACTGCGATATTCACCGGCGCCGATTTGCGCTTTCTTCACTGTATAGGTTTCGGCAAATACCTCAGTGGTTTCACCATAATGGTAGCCATCTTTTAAAACCTTGATGTTACCTTGAGCGATTTCCGGTTTTTTTGTGAACTTTTGGTTCAGAAAAGAGATTGTGGAATCGAGTGGACGATTATACATCCAGTACAACAGCCCGAGAACAAACATGTTTTTAGACCGCTCAATATCTTTGTAGGATAGCCCTGAATCAGATAAACTTTCTTTTGTAAGCCTGGTAACATCCACTTCGATGACGATATAATCAGATAAACTGCCATTCTCCAGCGGATTATTATCCTCACCATATTTGGCAAGGTTCAGGTTTTTCTTATCAAATCCTGATGTATTGGCGATGATAATCCCGCCTTTTCTCAGGAGTGATAAATTAGCTTTCAGGGCTGCTGAATTCATGACTACAAGAACGTCACACTCATCTCCGGGTGTCATAATTTCCTTACTGCCAAAATGGAGCTGAAAAGAAGAAACTCCGGGAACAGTACCGATGGGAGCGCGGATTTCTGCCGGAAATTCCGGAAGCGTTCGAATATCATTGCCCTGCAGCGCGGTTGTATTGGTGAAGAGTGAACCGGTGAGCTGCATTCCATCGCCTGAATCACCGGCAAAACGAATCGTGACGTCGTCGCGTACCTGGTCTTTAACCTGCATTAATAAAAGATATATTTGGGGGGAAAATATTCAGCCTTAAAAATCCGGTATTTTCCAGAAACCTCAAAACTTAAATTTTCCAATTATTCGATGCATCTTGCCAGGAATTGGGCATATTTTGAATTTTGCCAAGGATTACGCTCTTTCAAAGAAATTTATAACCCCAGCTTTGCCTTCAGGTAATCAACACGCCGACGTGCGACGTCGAGTTCCGTTCCGTCTTTCAAAGTGATCCGGTACCCTCCCTTGAACCATGGTTCAATCTTTTCGGTATAGTCAAGATTGGCTATTGCAGAGCGGTGAATACGCAAAAATGTAGTATTGTTCAACCTCTCTTCAATATTGCTTAAATTAAAATCACAGAGATACGTTTTCCCACCTGTTGTATGAACACGCGTGTATTTACCATCTGCTTCAAACCAAAAAATTTCATGATGATCAATGAGCCTGATTTCCTTTTTATAATTGACCGGTACTTTATGAAGCAGATTTCTAGGCCGGGGCTCAATTTCTGTCATCATTTGCTTAATTGAACGGGACTCAGCACCTGATTCCATTTTTTTGATAACTCTATATACAGCTTCTTTAAGCCGATCTTTTCTTACAGGTTTCAGCAAATAATCTACTGCGTGAACTTCAAATGCCTTGATTGCATACTCATCATATGCCGTTACAAAAATTACTGGCGGACAATCATCTCCCAATAGTTCGATTACATCAAAACCATCCAGAACAGGCATCTGGATATCGAGAAATAGCAGATCGGGTTTTTCTTTTTTAATCAAATTTATCGCCTCCCGCCCATTTGAAGCTTCACCACTAACAGTGATTGCAATATCCAGCTCTTTTAGCATCATATGCAGCCTGTTACGGGCGTGTTGTTCATCATCGGTAATCAGTATTCGGATATTCCCCGACTCTTTCATAGTTTTAGTCTTAATCAGTTGGAACAGTTATAATCACGCAATTCCCATCAGGCCTGATCACTGCCCGGTTTCCATAATGAAGGCGTAATCTGTCGCGAATATTGCTCAATCCATTTCCACGGCTGAAAATCACTTCAGGATCAAGTGTACCAAAACCGGGACCAGAATCGGCAACTTCAATCCTGATTGTTCCATTTTCATTTTTCACGTTTAGTTTGATGTAAAAAGGCCCACCTGTCTGCTGATAACCATGTTTAACGGAATTTTCTACCAATGGCTGCAAAATCAATGCAGGTATTTTGTAAACCTCTACCCCCGGCATTGCATCCACATTGAGTTGAATATTTTCTCCAAAACGTGTTTTTTCGATTGAAAAATAGGTTTTAACAGACCCGATCTCCTCTCCAATAGTTACCTCATGCTTTTTGCTGCTTTGAAGGCTATACCGAAATAATTCAGCCAGGTCTTCTGTAACCTGTTCAGCCTGATCCGGATTCGTTTTAACCAGGCTTGCAATGGAATTGAGTGAGTTGAATAGGAAATGCGGATTTACCTGAGCACGAAGTGCAGAGAGCTCGGCCTGGAGTGTTTTTTCATCCGCTTCCCGCATCCGGTTGATAAACATCTGTATATAAAACGTGATGATTACAAACATGGCAATCAACATTGTAAATGTGAAATTATAGAACCAATCTTGCCCTGTCATCTCTTTACCAATTTGAAAGAGATGGTCATTCACATAAAACGCAAGAATATAACACCCGATCAAAACTCCAGACTGTATTACTATATGTATGATCACCTCAAAAATATTTCTCAAGGGAAAATAATAGTCCAGAATATGAAAAGCCGGAACGAGAAATAATGTAAATGTTGTCGTGAATATAAAAGCTGCTCCAAACGTCTTGAATAAATCATCCGGCACATCCGGATAGACAAAATAGTTGAGCATATAGGCAAGTATCCCACTGATTAATGTGACCAATGGAATGATTTGTACATATTTTTTTAGAATTTTTTTAACAGTTGGACGCATAAATTCAAATTAGGCAAAAATTATTAAAAACAACCAGACAGCATCCACCGGATCTGTCAGCGTTGTGGTCGACCCGACTCTGACCCGATTGGGATCCCAATAGGAGAGGAGCTATCGCACGCTGTCAGGTCGTTTAGAATTCGATTGTGAATCCACCAACCGGCAGCAAGCTGAACTGGTGGTACGTATCCGGTGTTCCGGTTTTTTGATTCCAGTACATGGTTTCCACATTACTGCGATTATATGCATTCCACATTTCGAAAAATGTGGTAATGGTTACCCTGTCGAGAAAGATGCGCCTGTCGAACCGTGCATAAAGCGAGTGGAAAGCCGGCAGACGTTCGCTGTTGAAACGATGTCCATCAAGAATAGCCCTTCCTGCTGCTGAAGATTGTACAATGTCGAACGGAGTGTAAGGCCGGCTTCCAATGTATGTCCATCGAGCACTGAATTCCCATTTTTGATTTGGCCGGAAACCACCAATAGCGCTTAATAAATACTTCACATCAAAATCCCGATTTTGCCACTTCCCATTAAAATCCAGGTAACGCGATTTAAACATTGACGCACTTAAGGTGCCATAAAGCCCGTCCTTAATCTTCCGATGAAGCATCAGATCGATTCCGCGTGCATAAGCACGGCCAGCATCAGTCAACTCATCAAAAAAGATGTATGAATCGAATACATACACAGGCAGCCCTTCTGAATAACCTGGCGGCTGCAGGGGCAGGTTTCTATATTGTTTATCATAAACCTCAATGGAAATCATTGTAGCATTTCCCAGAAGATATTCGATACCGGTAATCAGATGTAGAACACGTGGGTCTTTCAGCTTATCAAACGATATTTGCTGAGAACGGATATATAATGGCAGATCCTGTCGGTAGATACCTGCTGCCACATTAACAGTTGCCCGATGCGTCAATTCCCAGCTCACAGATGCCCTCGGTGCCAATGTAAACTGATTGTTTAGATGATTATATCCGGCTCTGAAACCGGTATTGATGGTAATGTTTTCCTCAGGACGGATGATCATGGTTCCGAACAGCTCACCTGCAAGCTGCTCTTTGCTGAGATTCCGTACAAAACCGGGACGCTGTATTCCTGCTTCATTGATAAACGGTTCAAACTTGTAATCGAACCGTCCACGTGTGTATGTAAGGTCGCCTCCGGTTTCAAAACGAAAGCGGTTGCCGGTTCGGTGATAATTAACGTGCCGCAGGTTAAAGAAGTCGTGACGGTTGTTGTACCTCAGGTCGAGAGACCCGTCTACCGTATAAATACTTTTGAGCTGCTGGCCGGTATACGACCATGAAATTGAACTGTTGGAGTAAGAACGTTCGCTTCCGGTGCGGCGCCAGTTTAAACCGGTTGTGTTTTGCCGGTTTCTGAAATCAGGAACAGTAAGGAACCCATTTTCAAGTGCATTTTCTATCTCATTGGTAAAGCGGCTGTCACCATAAATTTGAAGAAATGTCAGTTTGTGATCACGGTTAATATCATAAACTCCTTTTGCCTGAACATCTCCATACCGGGGAGCGCCGCCCGCATTGATAGCCTCAGCGATGAGGTCGAGATAACTGCGCCGTATCGAAACAAGCCAGCTTCCCTTGCCGTCATTTAGCGGGGTTTCAAGAGAACCCCCAAATCCCGCCATACTCATTTCAATGTTAGCCTGTCTGCGTTCTCTGGATGCTTCCCTGTAACGAATATTTGCCATAGACGACATCCTGTTTCCATAACTGGCGGAAAATCCGCCTGCATAAAAATCAAGGTGTTCAACCAGGTCGGTATTCACCAAACCGATAGGCCCGTTAGATGATCCGTTAAGCTCTTCAAAATGCTGAATACCCGGCAGAAAAATATTATCGATGTAGAATCCGTTTTCACGGGGGCTGCCACCGCGCACCATCAGATCCTGACTTGTATCACCGGTTGTGGCTACACCGGGAGTTGTACTGATCACACGTGCCAGTTCCTGTCCGCCACCGGGAGAGCGACGGATCTCTTCTGCATTCAGTGAGCGGCGGCTGACCGATTCGGTATCACTGCGATGAAAATAACCGGCAGTAACTGTGATTTCATCACCTGCTATGATTTCATCTCTCATTTCAACGATTAATCTTGTGGTTCGATTACCACGAATCACCACATCAGTGATTGTCCGTTGACGAAATCCGATATAGCTTATTTGAATGGTATAGATCCCTGCATTAAGCCCTGACAGTTGAAAGCTTCCATTATGAGTACTGGCGGTTGCATTTTCGGTCTCTAAAACGACGATATGAGCACCAGCAATGCTGTTTCCGGTCGATTGTTCAACTATAATGCCACTCAGGGTACCTGCCGGGCCATCCGGGTTTTGCGCCAGGCAAATTGTAGCTGATGTAAATAACAAAAAAGAATAAATGATACAGGATTTTAAGTAGTTCATATTGATCTGAAAATGTTGAATTCAGGAAATGGTTCGTGCTTCAAACATAAAGAGCACATCAGCCGAAATGATGTGAAATGGAATGAACGGGCGTTATAAGGAGTGAATGGTGTTGCTCGCTTCCTTGGACAATATTAGTGTCTATGGATACCTTAGCCAAAGGGATAACCAGGCACTTGGTGATGATACAAAACATGGAGATTCCGTTTATTCCCGAATTGAACCGTTCACTCCATTTTGATACCCGGATTCCTATGCTTCTGCTATACTTGGGGAAAAATAAAAAAGTTCGTTCTTGCTCTACTCTATTTTACTCATAGTTCACATCACATCCGGTACAGCCGCGCTAATTGGTATGACAGGGGCCATCACAGCCAAAGTCGTAGTTAATCACCACAAAATACACATCTTTTTCGGAAGGCTCTTTATTATCGGTATGCTCATGGTTTTCTTAACCACTATACCCATGACGATTCTTCGTCCTAACCTTTTTTTGTTACTGATCGGCATCTTCAGCTTTTACCTGGCATGGAATGGCTGGCGTATGGCTTTGAACAGGAATGGCAAGGCTCAGTTTTCGGATATTATCGGGAACATCATCATGGGATGTACCTCGCTGATGATGATCGGATGGGGCTGTTTTATCCTGGCTTCCGGTGACGGAAACGGGATTACTTTAATTCTTTTCGGGTGTATTGGTGGTGCTTTTGCCCTGCAAAATATCCGCCGTTATACCCGCGGACCGGTTAAAGGCAGTGAACGAATCCGGGCGCATTTGAGCGCGATGATGGGCGCCTCCATAGCTGCCATAACTGCATTCCTGGTTGTAAATATTCAAACCGACCCGGTTTGGGTTGCCTGGATCGCACCTACATTGGCAGTAACTCCATTTATTGTTTATATGAACAGGAGGGTGTATCATGGGAGACAAGATTCTGATTTGAATAAATTCATATCATAATATAGTTGGCATCGTATTATATTTGCCTTGACAACCATAACAGATCGAGCAACATAAGAAATCATGTCTATGTCAAAAAATAATCTGAAGGAACGACAACAAAAATTACAGGAACTGGTTCATTCGTTTTGTCATGAAAAACTCGATCAGGATTATTCGCAGCTTTGCGAAAAACTGATCAGCAAGATGGGACGGAAAAGAGACGTACCCTTCAAACATGGGCAGCTCAACATTTGGGCTGCTGCAGTAGTACATGCCATCGGATCGATCAATTTTTTGTTCGACAAATCATTTGAGCCATACGCCAGTGTTTCAGACATTAACAATTTTTTCGGCACAAGCGGCTCGACAGTATCCCAAAAATCCAAAAAAATCAAGGATATGTTCAGAATGGGCTATTATGATTCCGAATTTTCAACAGGCATGATGAACCAATCCAATCCACTCAACAATATGGTTATGGTAGATGGCTTCATTGTTCCATTGGATTCCATCCCTGAAGAGTATCAGCAGATGGTGAAGGAGGCACGTGCGCAAGGCAGGGATATTGAGTTTCGTATGGATAGATGACTGGACTCATTTCATGATAATCCTGTTTCATACCTGATATCATAGCCTGAATCCAATCTGAAGCTGCGGAATGTGAATCGGGGTAATAATCTCATCTTCAAAATTTGGAGGTTTGTTGGTTCTGAAAACACGGGCCAAAAAAGATTTCGTGCGAATCGTTTATACTGTAATTGAAATGCAGCGTGTAGACCCGCACGATGGGATAGGTAAGGCTGCTACTTATACTCCACCGGTTTTCTTCCCGGTCTTGCGCCTGTGAGGGCATAGTACCGGAACCCAGCAGAAGCGCCACAGCAGCCAGACTTATCAGAGGGTGAAATTCAAAACACCTTTTCATTTTTCTCAAAGAGTTCATCCAGCCAGTCGAAAACGATCTGACGGATTATGGTGAGGTTTGGCAGCATATTTTTACCTGCTGCTCCCAGTTCAGCTTTCCCTATAATCATCTCTTTAATCGGATGCTGTATTTTTTGAAACGCTTCATCATGGAATCGTTTCGTGTGCAGGTATGAAAATTCATCCTCGCCAACCATCATAAGAGTAGGGCAATTAATGCCGGATGGATCTACCTCAAATTCCTTACATGCGTCCAGCCAACCCCTGATAGAATCTACATTCCATCTCCATTTGTAAATATCCATCACATTAAAGAGTCCGGCCAGCCATGAACCAAACAGACGGGTCAGATATTTGAAACCTGGTGTTTTCTCATACTTTGCAAGGGTTTCCAATTCCTTTGCCTGCACCAGATAATCGTGCATGTTCAGGATAATACTGTTCATAATTACGGCCTTTACGCGTGAATCGTTTGCTGCTGCCCTTGCTGCATTATAACCTCCCATGCTCGGTCCGAACAATGCCAGTTTTTCGGGATCCACATCCGGCCGGCTCAGGATATAATCGATTACTTTACCCATCGGCTTTTCAGAATCAGGCATCATATACATACCATCAAACGCTGTGCTGCCCATTCCGGGAAGATCAACCGAAATCACATTATAACCTCGCTCCTGATCACCGATACCAAAGATCATCAGCATGTCTTCACAGTACGATTCTCCTCCGCCTACAAGATATAGAGTGGGCCGTGGCGTATTATCGTGGCTGCACTTTAAAAAATAGCCTGGCAGCATCTTACCTTCGTAGTGGATTTCGATCGGCTCTATTGCCGGGCTGAACAATGCGCCTGCTCTTCTGAAGTTATCGATAGATCGTCTTCTAAGCTCTTTAAATTTTTCTGTTTGCCTTATTGCACTCAGGTTAAAAAGTGCGGCACGTGCAAAAAAGTATGCCCTCAGATAGGTATCACGTGCAGAAATGTTGTGCTTTTTCTCAAAGCAGCTGTCGGCAACCTTTTCGAGCCTATGCGACATCGCACTCATATTTTTTACCCAGGTTTCGGTGTCGTACTGCCCAACATCCAATACCGAATAAAAGGCTTCACCAACATCTGCCCCTCCGCGTGCGCCAAATGCCAGCAGGTATGAAAAGTAGGCATCGACGATGGGATTCTTGTAATAAAACTTCATTCGGCCTACCAGCGGCTTGTTATATTTTGGAACTTCAGGAATATGCCTTGGTTCTGGCCTGCTTTTTGTTATTTGATCTAATTTTAGTTTTTCCATAGTACCCTCCGTTTAAGTTACTATGAGTAAATTAGGAAGCGTCACACCGATCAGGTAGGTAAAAACACCACAATATTTGGTAAAAATTTAAGGCCGCGACTCTCTGTTTTTTCGAAATTCGGCAGGAGTGGCTCCGCTCATCTTTTTGAAGAACTTTACAAAATGGCTGTAATCGTCATAGTTCAAGCTATAGGCCACTTCTTTTACTCCAATCCCTGTATTTTGAAGCACAGTTTGAGCGTGAAGAAAGATGATCTCATCAATCATTTTTTTCGGTGTGGTATGGTACACTTTTTTCACCGCCTCGCCCAGATATGCCGTACTTACACCAAGTTCTTTTGCGTAGTAACCCACCGACTTCTCTTTAAGATAATTGCTGATCACGCAGCTTTTAAAACGTGCAGCGATATCCCGGTAGCGAATATCCAGTGTATCATATTTTTCTGTACCAGCTGAAAGCAGGCGATTGATACAGATAGCTAAAACATGAAGAAGGTGCCTGCAGGCAATCAGTCTGTCGCCTGTAAAATCTTCATATTCTTTCAGCATCAGCTCGAAAAGCTGGCTCATAAAAAGATAGTCCTGACTGCTGATCTCCTGTACAATCGGATCCAGATTGTGTAAAAAACGATAGGTTCTATTCTCACTCTGAATGCTCGGAAGGTCAAAGAACGATTCCTTAACTTTTACAACATAACCATCCCAGCTGCCGGTTTTTTTCCATTCAATGATTTGACCGGGTAAATAAAGAATCAGAGAATAGTTATCAGATACTTTCAGGGTATTATAAATTGTCAAATCGGCTTTTGCAGCATTACCAATAGCAAACTGATAGTATCCGGTCTTAAAAGGGCCTAACTGTTCTTTTACATTTTCGCCCACATCACTCAGCCTGAATACATGAAATTCCGGATGCTTTGTTCGAAGATGGGATCCCGCATCCTCGTAATACTCATCAAATTCCTTATAGGTTTTGATTTCATTATTCATTCCTGTCCTCCAG
>PWLN01000032.1 GCA_003559375.1 Balneolaceae bacterium
GGAGTGAGAACACTTTGAAAGATCCACCTGCCATTAATGTCACCGGAAGATGTGTGAATGGTTGCTACTTCTCCATTAGAGGTGAAGTTGGAAATATCAGCTTCCAAAAATGAGACATTATTTTTTGTAGATGAGAGCTCCAGTATTTTAGCTGAATAGTCGATACTTCGCACGCAGTAATAGTGGTAATCACTGAGTTTTTCACGGTAAGTGTTACCAAGTGCGGAGAACACAAGACTTTTCCATTCATGAAATATATAACCATCAAGTGAAAGTTTGCCATTATCCCAAAAACACCACGTTTTACTGTTATCAGGCGACAGTGATTTGTCGACAACCAGGATTTTTTTCCGGCACAATACTTCGTTTTCCAGTATATGCAACAGGAGAGTAAGACCAGCCGCTCCTGCGCCAGCAATAATGATGTCGTATATTTCAGAATTTCGCATTTTTGTAATATAAAACTTACTCCGATACATGGATAGCTCATGTAACGGAGTAGTAATGCCCCAAAGAACAGTCTCATACACTATATTTATCGCAGAATTTCTGCTACGACTATTCTTTTATGTCAGAAAAACCCGCATTTATGGTATTACGTTCATTGATAATGAAGAGAGAAAAACGAAATTCAATTGTTGCTGAACCTGAATTCAGATCAGGTTTTTTTATGTAGTTACCAGCCATATGTTTACCGCGATAAGCCTGGTTCGAATGAATGAATCTTTTGATTTGGTACTAAGACAGACACTCATGCATATACCAATAAGACCGAGTAGAAACTAATATAGGATAAAGATATATTCCATTGTCCATTGTGTATTGTCCATTGTCTATAGTCTATAGTCTAACAAACACTCATTTATCCATTCCCGTAAGTTCACTAAATTTTTTGCGTTTTCTGATAAAGAAATCGTAGACAATCAAACCCTGGTAGATGGTACATGTTGGTGTTTTAAGGGGCGAAGTCCGGGTAAGTTTTTTTCGGATTCTCAAATATGGAATGAGTTTGCTATAAAATGAAAAATGCGCTGCTATTATAGCGGTCATATTACCGGGTTTTCCGATATACAGTTCTCTTAACCCCGAAATACCATCAAGTATAAGGCGGGTTAAAATTTTGGCAAAAACAAATCTGTCGAGGTTTTTAAGCAGCATTAACAAACTGTTTCTGTAGTTGTAAAACGTTTTTTTTGGCGATTCAGCTGGTAATGATCCACCGCCAAGATGATACACTACGCTGGATGGCTGTACATGTATTTGGGTTCCCTTTTTAAGACATCGCCAGCATAAGTCAATTTCTTCCATGTGAAATTCAAATTCTTCATCAAATCCGCCGGCTCCGATAAATAGGTCTTTTCTAATTGCAAATGCTGCACCGGAAGCCCAAAACATTTGCGAGGAATTATCATATTGTCCTGCATCTTTTTCTATATAATTAAAAATTCGGCCTCTGCAAAATGGGTATCCAAGACGGTCGATGAATCCACCGCAAGCTCCGGCGTATTCAAAATATTCGGGTTGTTCATACGACAGGATTTTTGGTTGTACAATTCCAGTATTGGGATCCTTAAAAGCCTTATTCAGTTCAGTTAACCATTTTGGATCGGTTTTTACATCATTATTCAGAAAAACAAGAATCTCATTTTCTGCATATTTCACTGCCAAATTATTGCCACGGGCGTAGCCGTAATTACTATCATACGTTACAACTTTACAGGATGGATACGCTTTTCGAACCCATTCTGCTGATCCGTCATCAGAAGCGTTATCTGCAATGATGATTTCGAAATCCGGGTACCGGGTCTCAACTACGCTTGGAAGGAATCTTTGCAGCAGATGTAAAGAATTCCATGTGACGATAATGACACTAAAAGATTTATTCAAATTCGCGTAAATTTCTTTAGTTTAAAGGATATTATAATTTCCGAAATGCTCCAATTTAACCTTATCATAAATCCTCTCATCTGCCAGACTATAATTTTCGGGTATGATTAAGATAGGGCTCATATCAGACACACATCATTACCTTGACCCGCAAGTTAAGGAATATTTCAAAGACAGAGATGAGATTTGGCATGCAGGTGATTTTGGAAGTATGCAGATTGCTGATGAACTTGAAGAAATTGCACCCCTGGTTGGGGTTTATGGCAATATTGATGGTCAGGATATCCGCAATGTATATCCTCTTCATCAGCGTTTTGAAAGAGAGGGCGTTGATGTCTGGATTACACACATCGGGGGTATTCCTGGTCGTTACTGTATTCCCATTCGTCCGGAATTGGAGCAGAATCCGCCTGACCTATTTATTTGTGGCCATTCACACATCCTGAAAATTGCAAGAGACCATTCGCTCAATAAAATGATATATATGAATCCTGGAGCTGCGGGAAAACAAGGATTCCAGGTATATCGAACAGTAGTCAGATTTTCAATAGTGGAAGGAAAATTGAAAGATGTGGAGGTTATAAACCTTGGCAAACTTGGGGTTTGATTAATCATACAAAATCAGATAAAGAATGTAAAAATATCATATTGAAAAATTTCTTCGGTAAAATGTGTAAGACCAAGAATAAATCAAAATCATAAACTATTAAAAGACAATAAATTAAAAATTTTTAAAAAAACAGATTAATGAATGTCCAATTAATTATGTTTGTGAGTTGATTTTTTTTTATGCAGTTGATAATTTTTTTTTAACAACTTTTATTATTGGAATCGCTTTGTTATAATTAAAGTATGTATGGCTTGCTTGCAAAAACAATTCACCCGGTTTTTGATCTTTCCGGAATCAGAAACGTTATCCGTCCTTTCACTCTGCTTTATACAGTGTAGGTAATTTGTTTTATGTTCCGGCTGATTTCGTCGTGGTAGTTTGCAGATGCTAAGTATAGCCATAGTTAAATTATAAACCATAACCACAGGGAATAGTATGAAGACAAATAAGCTACGGAGTTCACATCTTCCCGTAGACATGCATTCGCGTCTGAAAATAATTTTCAGAACGGGGATGTGTTTACTACTTGCATTTGCATTACATGGCATCGCATATGCGCAGCAACAGATTGAAATCACAGGTGTGGTTTCGGCGCCAAATGGTGAAACATTACCTGGCGTTAGTGTTGTTATTGAAGGTACCACTACCGGTACCGCTACAGATATCAATGGTGAATACTCACTCACCGCTCCATCCGACGGTGCGCTGATTTTTTCATCCATCGGTTATATTACATTACGTGAGGCTATTGAAGGGCGCTCCGTGATTAATGTACAGCTACAGGAATCTGTTGCACTTCTCGATGAACTGATCGTAACCGGCTATACTACCCAGAGAAGGGCAGATATTACCGGTGCGGTTGCTACCGTTAATGTTGAAAGTGCTGCAAGGCAAACAACTTCAAGTGTTCTTCAGCGTTTGAGCGGTCGTGTATCAGGTGTAACGGTGGACGCTGGCGGATCGCCAGGTGCCAGAAGCACAGTGAGGATACGGGGTATCAGCTCTTTCGGTAATAATGAGCCACTCTATATTATCGACGGTACTCCCGTTCAGGATACATTCATGAACTTTCTGAACCCGAATGATATCGAATCCATTCAGGTACTAAAGGATGCATCCGCTGCATCAATTTACGGTTCACGAGCCAATAATGGTGTTGTGATCATTGAAACCCGCAAAGGCCGTGCTGGTGCACCAGAAGTATCCGTAGATATCCGCACGGGGATAGCATCACCGGTAAGAGGATATGATGATTTTCTGATTCTGGATGCACTGGAATATCATGA
>PWLN01000200.1 GCA_003559375.1 Balneolaceae bacterium
TCGGTTTTATTCAGCAGCAGCTGCATTTGTGCACCATCGATGTTGGAAATAATCAGGTCCGGTTTTCCATTGTTTTGAACATCCAGATAAGCCATGCCGCGGGATATAGATTCATTGGGAAAATGGACAACAGCCTCATTCACATTTTTAAACAATCCGTTGCCATTATTCTTGAAAAATATGTTTTCATTTTCTCTTTCCTTTTGGAGTGTTCTAATTAATGCACCGTTTGCAATCGTGAGGTCGAGATGCCCGTCCATATCCAGGTCAACAAAAAATATTCCCCAGCCGGAGCCCAAACCGCTGGAAATCAGGCCTGTTGAAGGCGTTACGTAATCGAATCGAAAATTCCCGAAATTCCGGTAAAGGGATACCATTTCAGTTTCAAGGTTGGTTGTAATCAGATCCAAGTGGCCGCTATAGTTAAAGTCGGCCGTATCAATTCCCATACTGCTTTTAAGTTCAGCCACACCTGCCGACACTGCAACTTCCCTGAATGTGCCATCACGGTTATTCACATAGAGATGATTCGGGGTGGTGTCATTTGCGATATATACATCGGGCCATCCGTTGTTATTTACATCTGTCCAGACCGCAGATAAACCCTTTCCGTCATTGCCGTGGCTCCAGACATCCATATTCGTCAATCCGGATTCTGCAGATACATTTGTAAATGTACCATCACCATTATTTCTGAATAAAAATACCGATTGGGCTTCATACCTGAATGGAAGCATTGCAGGCAAACCATAACCGGCATCATCATCCATGTCCCAACTCACATTATTTACCACAAGTAAATCGAGAAATCCGCTTTTATTATAATCCGTCGCAGAGGCTGCGGCAGCCATACAGGGCAGACGGCCGCATAATCCGGCAAGGCTCAAACCTGCTACTTCAGTCACATCAACAAAAGTTCCACCCCGGTTTTCAAAAAGCTGGCCTCCGTTATAAGATGCGATGTATAGATCTTGAAATCCGTTGTTGTTATAATCAAAAAAGAGAGCTCCCATTGGATAACCTTCTATTGAACCAAGGCCGGCTTCTTCGGTTACATTCAAGAAGGTGCCATCGCCCTGATTTTGGAATAGTGCCGATTGATAATCAAAGTTTGAATTTGGATCAAATGATGGCATTGTTGCAAAGAAAATATCTTCAAATCCATCTCCATTGATATCGCCAACGGCCACACCTCCACCCATAATTTCGAGATAGGATGGATTTTCCTCAAACACCAGCGGATGCCTGTGTTCATGTAAACCGGCTGTTTCAGTGGCATCGATAAAATAAAATGGTTCCGTCTGTTGTACGGAAAATTGAAACATTCCAGACCTGTAAAGCAAAACGACTGCAATCAACAAAACTGTCGTGACAATCAGTATCCGGGTTATTTTACTCATATGAGGATCTTTTTGGTTTTAAGTGATTTTGTAAAGTATAGATTCTGGATTCTGGATTCTGGATTCTGGATTCTGGATTCTGGATTCTGGAAAAAAGTTTATTTACAATCTGCTCATTGTGTAACAAAATGTTATTAATATTAAGAAATCTACGGGGCAGATCCAGTAGGTGCTGGCAGGTTGTTGAAACTGTATCCAGTAACCAGCATCCGGTATCCAGAATCCCATACCCATATCAATTCTCATACAAAATTTCATAATCCATCTGCCCGGGTACGATGTCAACCATTTCCCTTTGCCCGTCAGGCCATGTAACCTCTATTTGTGAAGCGCCGTCTCTGAACCCAAGAACCTGTCTGAAACTGTTTTGAGACCAGTAGCCCGATGCGGTCTGTATGAACCTTCTGGGGCCTGTTGTTCCATCATTGTAGAAAATGCGCAAACTCGCTCCAACTGCATTCTTATTTTGCTCAGGCCCTGTTAATCTAACCCGGAACCCTTCACGTTCCGTGCTGTTTTTGAATAGCCTTGTGGCCCCGTTATTCTGTGTTACAGCAATGTCTATTCTGCCGTTTCGACCCAAATCCGTGAATGCAGCACCACGCTGTTCACCGTTTATGATTATTCCGCTTTCCATACCTGATAAAGGTTTTAAGTTTCCTGAACCATCCCCGAGCAGTAATAGTCCGCGGCCTGCATCCTGAATGGGGATATGCCTTGGAAAAGCAAACAGGTTTTGGCTGATGAACAAATCTTCATTTCCGTCATTATTAAAATCTGCAACCAAAGCTGAAAACCCAGTTGTGAATTGAGCTTCTGCGGGTAAGGATCTGGCTTCAAATCCGGTTCCGGTATTGATAAATATCTTGTGTTCTACCGTATTGATCTCCTTGAATGGAACCCTGGCAAAACTCTGGCCAAAAATTCTTTCAACTCTTGATTCAGCAAAATCACGATGGGTGGATACCTGCTGCAGAATGGTTGGTACGGACGCAAAATCGTGCAGTTTTCGCATGGGAACATAGCCTCCTACACTTTCGGAAAAGTAGGTTTCAAGGATATTCAACCTGCCGTCCCAGTTAAAATCTTCATAGTACATCCGCAGAGGCCTTCCATCCCTGATCTGATAGGGACTGTTTCTGCCAATGTTCATGGCTATAATGTCCGGCAAGCCATTATTGGTAAAATCACCAACGGCTATGCTCATCCACCATCCTGAATAATCCGATAATCCCCATTGTCCTGTAACCTCAGTAAAACGGCCATTCCGGTTTTCAAATAAGCGGATATTGCCCCATTCAGTACTGATCAATAAATCCTGGCTGCCATTTCCGGTGATATCTGCAAAAAGTGCATCCGTAACCAAACCGGCTTCCTGAAATAGTGCCGAATTTCTTTCATCGTAAACAAACCCATCTCCATTATTGATAAAGAGCCTTGATTGAGCTGAAACGGGATATTGTCCCGGTTTATGCCTTCCTCCGATAAACAGGTCTGGGTAGCCGTTCCCGGAATAATCGGCTGCCACAACAGGTCCGGTTGTTGACAGAACACCTTCTATCTCTTCTGTATCCACCACAATGCCATTTTGCAGCGTATAGATATAAGCTGATGGAACTGCTGGGGTCCCCTGTTCGTAATTGGCGCTACCCATAACAATTTTTGCGGCATCATCCTGTAGCCAGCCAATCACCGCGGTCTGGTCGCCCGGCGCGATTTCTGTTACTGGGCCACCGTTCACCGTTTGAAAGTTTCCGTTTCCTGTTACAGTTAATATTCCTGCTTCACCATCTCTTCCTGAGGCAATGATTAATTCATCATTACCGTCGCCGGTGAAATCAAACCATGCCATACCAGGGCCAAGCCTGCTGAGCCGAAGGGGCAGCAACGGGGTGAACCGAAAATCATCGTAAATATTCTCAAAATGGCGGTGATTCAGCCGATCTGATATATCCTCAAATATGGGTTTATTTTCTGCATGTTCATAGACCGGGGCCTCCGGAGTTCCGGCTGACGCTTGATCAATTTCATAAATTCTGTTCGCCCTCACGTGATTGATAACACTCTGCCTGCCATCCGGCCAATCCACAATAATAGTATGTTCTCCATGATCTTTATCAGCGGCAAACACAGCCTGATGCTGTGATCCTGACAGGTAATTCCCTCCCGAAAAGATCTGTTTACTCTGATCAACCGGCCCGCCTAAAAGAGTAATATTCGCCCCGATTCCAAAGGTATTGGGCGTCTCACCATTCAAACGAACGGCAATACGCGGAGCATTGGTCCGGTTTTCATAAATAAATGCCCTCTCATCCATCCTGTTGATGATTAAATCCATCACGCCGTTATTGTTCAGGTCGGCCATTGCCATACCATGAGAA
>PWLN01000126.1 GCA_003559375.1 Balneolaceae bacterium
CTCTTGGTATTGCAACTGCCCTGTCACCTCAAATTGACCTTGCCACCGAACCTCGCTGGAGCCGGTTCGACGGCACAATGGGTGAAGATCCTGTACTTGCAGCTGATATGGCCCGCGCCTACGTGGATGGTTTCCAGTACTCTTCACCGGAGTACGTGATTGAAAGCGGCTGGGGTTTCCAAAGTGTAAACGCCATGGTGAAACATTGGCCGGGCGGCGGAGCACAGGAAGGTGGGCGCGATGCCCATTATGGATACGGCTCGTACGCCGTTTATCCCGGTGATAACCTGAACGACCATCTCAGGCCTTTTACTGAAGGAGCATTCAAACTTGAGGGCGAAACCGGTATGGCATCAGCTGTGATGCCTTATTACACTATTTCCTTTAACCAGGATACTTTATATGGTGAAAATGTAGGTAACGCATACAGCAATTACATCATCACCGATCTGTTAAGAAATAAATATGGATATGACGGAGTGGTTTGTTCCGACTGGCTCATAACCGCCGATGTACCCGCAGTGGATGTTTTTGCTGGTAAACCATGGGGTGTGGAACACCTTAGCGTAGCAGAAAGGCATTATAAAGCGATCAAGGCTGGAATAGACCAGTTTGGAGGCAATAACGAAATGGGGCCGGTTCTCGAAGCCTACCAAATGGGTATTGAGGAATTTGGTGAAGAATATATGCGAAATCGCTTTGAGATATCGGCAGTGCGGCTTCTCAGAAATATATTCTACACAGGCCTTTTCGAAAATCCATATGTGGATGTGGAACAGACAGGGGCAACAGTTGGGAACCCGGAATTTATGCAAGAAGGGTATAATGCTCAGCTCCGTTCTATAGTGATGCTGAAAAACAGCGCACAAACATTGCCAGTGAATGAAGGGTTAAAGGTTTATATGCCAGAGCGTTATGTTCCTGCAGGAAGAAACTGGTTTGGAATGCCGATACCCGAACGCCGGGAATACCTGATGAGCCGTGAGATTGCAGGAAATTTCTTTACTGTTACAGACGACCCTACAGAAGCTGATTTTGCTATCGTGAGCATCGAAAGCCCTCGTAGCGGTAATGGATACCAGCGCCAGGATGCGGAAGCCGGAGGTAATGGCTATGTTCCGATAAGCCTGCAATATGAAGATTACACGGCTGATTATGCACGGGAAGTCAGCATTGCCGGAGGAAGCCCGTTCGAAGATTTTACCAACCGGAGCTATAGGGGAAAAAGTGTAACCACTACCAATAGTTATGATCTGCAGATGGTTCTTGAAACCCGTGAAAAGATGGGTGATAAGCCGTTGATCGTAACAATTAAAGTTGCAAATCCGATGGTATTCAATGAATTTGAACATCATGCGAGCGCTATCCTCGTCCATATGGGAGTTCAGGATCAGGCACTTCTCGAAATCATCACCGGCAAGCAGGAACCATCCGCCCTGCTTCCATTCCAGATGCCTGCCAATATGCAAACTGTTGAAGAACAATATGAAGATACCCCTCGTGATATGAAGACCCATACAGATACCGATGGAAATTCCTATGATTTTGCCTTTGGCCTCAACTGGAACGGAGTCATAAACGATGGCCGTGTACAGCGGTATAAATAATTTAATGATTGCTACAGAAACACTGAGGATGCAGATGTTGAAGATCGGAATTCAGAGACACCTTAACATGTGCATTGCGCTTGGTGCCAAGCGTTTCTGAACATCAATGGCCAATTTATTTTGCAGGACTGATTTTTTATTTTTGTTATTCATTTCCTGTTCATTATGTGTTTCTGTGGCAAAATGAACCCAATCAACAATAAAAAATCCTGCATATGAAAACTTTATTCCTTTTACTACTAACTCTTACCTTATTTACTCATCTCAGCTTTGCTCAGGTGCCTGTTGAAGTTCATCCCAACCAGCTTGAACTGCTTGAAAGTGATGACCCACAACTTGCTGCAAACAAACGTCTTGTCTATGACTTCTGGATAAAGGTTTTTCAGACCCGAAATGTGGAACTGGCACCGGAGTATATGGCTGAAGATTATATTCAGCATAATCCCAATGTGCCCACCGGCAGGCAGGCATTTATGGATTTCTTCGGACAATTTGAACAGCTTCCCGTACAAGACTCCATCCCTGATCTGGTGTATATCATGGCCGAAAACGACATGGTGATGATTGCGTTTAAACGTGAATATCCCGATCCGCAAAATCCCGGTGAGACATACACTACCACCTGGTTCGATATGTTCCGTATCGAAAATGGCAAGATGGCCGAGCACTGGGATTATGGCACAAAATGATAATAGACATTCAATGATCCTGATTTGAATCAATAACTGAGAATATTGAGGGTGACATCATTTTCAGGTGTCTTTACTATCAATTTGTTTGTCAAATCTGATGCAGACGGTTACTTTGTTCCTGGTTCATTTTTTGAATCAGTAATATTGTAGCAAAAGTTTTTTGGGATGATTGAAAAGCTTCAGGTAATCACATTGAGATTTTCCTTAAAGTGCATGTATTTGGTCTTTATAGCCGTATAATGTCTCCGGTCAACCCACATAACCCTTGTTTGATTTTCAGATTTGGAAGCAAACAAATGAATAACTTGCACTAACCTGAAAAAATTATTTTACTTATATCACTTAAAGAATATGGCTAACCTTTCATCTCCATCGGAATTTTCAGTTAACGGAAGAGTATACAGTATTCCATCCAAACCCGTGGTTGTTATTTGTATTGACGGCTGCGCAGACGAATACCTCGACACGACCCTTGCACACGGTCGCATGCCAAACCTTCAAAAAATGTCGGTATCCGGCTACCGTGGAATGGTGCGTTGCGCGCTGCCATCATTCACAAATGTGAATAATTCATCTATTGTGACAGGTGTACCCCCATCTGAACACGGAATTTGCGGCAACTTTTTTTATGATTCGGATAACGATGTGGAAGTTATGATGAATTCTGCCGAGTACCTTCGCCGCGAAACCATTCTTGCTGCTGCTTCAGCTGCTGGCAGAAAAGTAGGCGTGGTCACTGCAAAAGAGAAGCTGAGGAATATTCTTTCATACAACATGGAGGGAATTGCATTTTCTTCTGAAAAAGCAAACCAGGCTGTCCTCGATACTCACGGGATTGAGAATGTGGAGGAAGTCACCGGCCTTAAAACGCCGGAGATTTACAGTGCGGATGCAAGTTTGTTTGTATTACGTGCCGGAGTTGCATTACTGAGTAAAGGCCTCGCCGATTTTCTTTATCTTTCATTAACGGATTATATGCAGCATACATATACTCCTGATGCGCCAGAATCCCTGGATTTCTACGAAAAAATGGATACAGAACTGGGTAAACTGCTTGAATTGGGTGCAGTAATCGGAGCCACTGCCGATCATGGCATGAATGCAAAAGTGAAAGAAGACGGTTCACCTAATGTACTCTATATTGAAACCATGCTGAATGATAAATTCGGTGACGGTTTCAGGGTTATCTGCCCCATTACAGATCCTTATGTGAAACATCACGGGGCTTTGGGATCTTATGTAGTTGTACATCTGGATGATCTCTCTAAAACTTCCGAAGTAAAACAATGGTTGGCATTGCAGCCAGGTATTACCGAGGTTTATGATAAAGAAACAGGGTGCAGGATTCTGGAACAACCGGCCGACCGAACCGGCGACCTGATGGTGCTTACTGGCAGGGATGTTGTTGCCGGAAGAACCCCGGCTCATCACGATCTTGACGCACTCGACGGAACCCTCCGGTCTCATGGCGGTCGGTATGAAGAGATGGTGCCCATGGTTATTTCACACCCCTTAAATGATCTCTATATGCGAAAAGCTATGGGTGATCCCCGGAATTTCGATATTTTCGATTTTACTTTAAACGGTACCGTAATTTAAAACATTGAACCCATGGCATATTCCGATCAAACAATGCCCGCCTCAAAGCAGAAAGAAGAAATGATTCACTTGTGCAGCTATGTTGCCGGCAAACCGGTACACAGCTCAAAAAAACTGGAAGTGATCAATCCTTATGATAACACTATTGTGGGTACTGTCTCCATTACCGGCCGTGAACACGTAGAAGAAGCTGTATCAGCAGCACTGAACGGTTATCAGCCAATGAGCAGATATGAGCGTTTTTCTGTGCTGGATAAGGCAAGGCACCTGCTTGCTGAAAGGCGTGAAGAGTTTGCGCATTTGATTACTGCTGAATCCGGGCTATGTATCCGGGAAAGCATGTACGAAACCGGAAGATCAAGCGATGTACTCCATTTTGCAGCAATAGAGGCATTGCACGATGATGGTGAAATTTTTTCCTGTGACATATCCCCAAACGGCAAGGCAAGAAAAATTTTTACAGTTCGTGAACCGCTTAGCCTGATAGTCGCGATTACACCTTTTAATCATCCGCTGAACCAGGTGGTCCATAAACTTGCTCCTGCCATCGCCGCTGGAGCTCCCTTGATTCTTAAACCATCTGAAAAAACACCATTGACGGCCATAAAATTTGCAGAGGTTCTTTATGAAGCCGGCCTGCCCCCCTATATGCTATCTGTATTACTCGGGGAGACAAGCGAAGTGGCAGAACCCCTTGTCAGGCACCCGAAAGCAGAACTGGTTTCATTTACCGGAAGTGTAGCTATCGGCAAACACATTGCCGGGATCGCCGGGTACAAAAAACTGGTGCTGGAACTTGGAGGCAACGCACCGCTGATCATCATGGACGATGCCGACCTTGATACAGCTGTTTACCTTGCAGCCGAAGGGGCTTTCCGCAATAGCGGACAAAGATGTACTGCTGTTAAGAGAATCCTGGTTTCTGAAGCCATTCTGGATGCTTTTACTGAAAAATTTACTGAAAAAGCAGCAGAGTATACGTGTGGTGACCCTTCCGACCCTGAAACTCGTGTAGGTACAGTAATTGATGAACCTGCAGCGATGTACCTTGAGGATGTGATGAATAAAGCCGTGGCTCAGGGTGCACGGGTATTGCTAGGCGGAAACAGACATGGCGCATTGATTGAGCCGACGGTTATATCCAATGTGCCGCGCGATGCACAAATGGTGGTTCAGGAATCGTTTGGCCCGCTGGCGCCGATTCTATCTTTTAAAGACATAGATGATGCCATAAACCTGGCTAACTCTACCAGCTTTGGGCTCTCGTCCGGTGTGGTTACAAATCAGATGGATGTCGCACTTCGGTTTGTAAGGGAGTTGAAAACAGGTACAGTGAACATCAACGAAGTGCCCGGATACCGGATCGAAAAATCACCGTTTGGCGGACGCAA
This sequence comes from Balneolaceae bacterium, assembly GCA_003559375.1. Lineage (GTDB taxonomy): Bacteria > Bacteroidota > Rhodothermia > Balneolales > Balneolaceae > Rhodohalobacter. Next base: position 5,290 of record PWLN01000126.1, read on the forward strand.
AGATTCAGGGCTTGGAGTGAAAGAAGGGGTGATCGAAGCGATAAAAAGCTTTACGTTTGTGAAAACTTTTTCGCTTCCCTGGGGTTAAAAAGCCAGACGCATAAAGACCTGGCAGAGTACCCGCTGCTTTTGCGGGATTCCTGCCAGAGTCTGATATCGAAGTTTTTATACACCCGGAGAGATTATGGTAGCCTTTTCTTTTATTGTGTAAATTACCGGTGACAGTTTTGTGAAAAATGCAGTTTTATGGCTTGATTCGACGATTTTACCCTTACGGACACACCCCTTGCCATATCGTATAAACAACTCCTGTCAGGAAGCCCTCGATAAAGGTTTTAGTGTACACTGAAAATCCCCCAAACCCCCTTTAAAAAAGGGGGAGTTTATTCGGGATTTGTTTTCGGCAAGCTTAACAATCCGTCAGCTAAAGCAGACGGCAATGTTGTTGAATTCAGGGATGGTCAAAATTTCGACATGCGGTGTTTCCCATAGGAATCCCTCACGGGGCATTATTCGATATTCACCCCGCCCTGAAGGGGCGCAGTCACACAGCCCGGGGCAGAGTGAGCGCCGCGAATGCAAGCGAACGCCGCCCCGGGTTGAGGGCCAGTCATCCCCCTCATCGGCCGGGAACCAACAAGGGGGATGATGGCTATTCCGATGATACGAAGTACGATCTGCGTCAACGCCCAATACCATGATATGCCGCTGCCGGCTGCCCCAGACTTCCGAAGTCTTTCGGAGTTCAGAAAGAAACCCTTACGAATTCGGTATGCCGGGTTTTTTATAAAACATGGAGAGACTTCGGAAGTCTTTTCTATTGGTAAAAAAACGTACGGATTACGCCCACCTTGGGGCTTACTGCAGGTTCTGCTACTTCTATCATAGCGCGTTGCACTATGCTGTTGATGGCCGCTCTTTCAGAGCTGCCGGTTACAGATTGATGGGAAATGGTGTTTTCCGGCTAGAATCGATGATTTTATCCTTCACGAACACACCCCTTGCCGTAGGCATCCCTAAGGGAAAATCCCCTCTTCGCATAGCGATCCCTTTGGGGCAAGAGGGAACTTATTCGGTTATTCAGTTAATCGGTTCCTCCGTTCGTCTGTTTATTCTCCCGTCTGTCTTCACAGGTAACCACGCATCCTTTTTCCAGATCCGGTTCATTCCAGGCACGCCATCTTTCTGTTAATGGTTCTGAATCCGGAGGCAGGGGAGGATATTGGTCCGTATCTATATCAAGCCGCTGGCCATCAGCAATTAACCGGTTTTGCAGTATTGGGTAGTCGATATCGTGCAGGTCAACCCCATCCTCCAGCGATTGAACAGCCGCAGCCGCAGCCGACTGCCCCAACATCATAAAGACCGGTTCCATCCGTATGGAGCCGAAAGCGATGTGGGATGAAGAGACTCCATTTGTGCAAACCAGCAGGTTTGCGCACTCATTGCGCTTCGGGAGCAGTGAGCGATAAGATATCGCATAGGGACCTCCCGGAGAAACTTCGATATTCCCCTCGTTCTGAACACATCCCTGTTTGGTGATAAAACGCTGAACATTGTGCGAATCCATCGTGTAAGAACCAAGCCCAACCGGATCGGAAACGATACGCATGCGCCGGCAATCGTGCTCGGTGGTTACATATTCACCCACCATTCGCCGTGCCTCCCGAACATAGATCTGTGTCGGCCAGTTATTATTTTCAGTAAACTCGTCGGCAGCAAGCCCCCACCGGGCCACCTCGTTACGGATATCATCCGGAACTCTCGGATGATTGGCGAGTGTCCACATCAGCCCCCGCTGGTAATGTTCCTGCATTTCGACGATAGCTTCACGGGTTGCATAATTACCATCCGGATATCCGTAGTTCACGCCCACCATATTAGTTGAAAAACCCCACCGGTTATTGGTGTCTGTTTTACGGTTTGGCATTCCCCCCGGCAACCATGGAATGCGGTTTTCCCCGGCCTCAAAATTCCTGAACAGCAGTTCATACTGCAATTCATCGTAACCCTGCGGCTGTTCAAACGGCACCCGGATTTCCGGGGCATCAGTCAGGCACATCCTGAAACAGTATGCCTGCACACGATGATCTTCCGAGAATTCCTCCCCCGGACCTTCGTCATGAACTCCCGGCAAAACCCCGCTTTGGGGATTTCCCGGTTCTATATATGGATCAACAAATCCCGGAAAGATGTGATTATGGGTTCGGACAGCCTGTACCCCATTCAGGGTTTCTTCATATTGTGAATTCGCTTCGCGGCCAACATGGTACGATACACCGGCCATCGCCATCAGGTCGCATTCGTAAGATGCATCAATAAAGATATCTCCTCTGTACACACTCCCCTTTTCGGTGATTATCGCCTTAATTTTATTTTCCCTTTTTTCAATGCCTCTGCTGCCCAACACAATCCTGTCGTTCATAACCACCGGCACCCCGGCTTCTTGCAGCATATCCTCATAGATCTTTTTTGCAGCATGAGGCTCAAACCCAAACATCCCGGCGCGATCGGGCTGAAAAAAATGTCCGCTTCGATCCATGTACTCACTGCGGCTTTCATACTTCCAGCGTTCTTCAGGCCGGTAATATTCACGAACCGTACTGTAAAATTCCAGCGACATCCCCCCGATTGTACCCTCGATGCCGATATCCGTTGCCCCAAGGCCACCGGTTGTCAATCCGCCAAGATGACTTGAAGGTTCTACCAGAATAACGGAATACCCCTTTCTGGCTGCAGCCACAGCAGCAATAATGCCCCCCGAAGTTGCGCCGTATACAACGATGTCGTAATGATCCTTTTGATGCTCACTTCTGCAGCCCATGATACCGGCCGGCAGCATGATTCCGCCCGCAAAAAGTAATGACCCCCTGATAAATTCGCGCCTGTTGTAGCTCATATTCCTGACTTCATTTTATAATTTGATAGTGCCATATGGAATGTAATAAATCTGGCCAAACCTTAAAATCATATTTATCAAAGAGTCATCAGATACACTTTTTTCTAACGCTCATCACTTAAATACTACATAAAAACAAACTATTAGAAAAGCTTTTCTATGTATTGCGCATTAACTATATTAATTATGCGCACATATAGAACAGACAAAGTTATGAGCAAAGAAACACTTAATTTATCTATTGACAAAAACATAAAACAACGCGCCAGGCGAATTGCAAAGCAGCGGGGTGTCAGTATTTCACAATTATTCGAGGATGCCATTACCCGTGAAGATGATTCTGAAGAGTTTTTTCCTGAACCGGGAAGTGCAGCTTACAGGTTAATGAATCTTATTCCAGATTCAGAAAAACCTGACCGGTTCGATTACAAAAAACTGAAAATGGAAGTGCTGAAAAAGAAATATGAGCTATAAACGTGTTTTAATAGACACGAATGTTTGCCTTGATGTCATTTTGGACAGGAAACCCTTTGTTCTGCAAGCAGCTGAAATTGTTGACAGAGCCGCGAATAAAGACTTTACAGGATTTGTTGCAGCTCACGCCTTTGATACTCTGTTTTATATTGTATCTGGTATAACAAACAGCCGGGATGCAACAATTGGAATTAAACTTCTTCGATCTGTTTTTTATGTGGCACCGGTGACTCAGGATGTCATAGACAGGGCCTTGTCAGAAAATTGGCCGGACTTTGAGGATGCCATTCATTATCATTCAGCCCTCGAATCGGGCTGCCAGGCGATTATCACGAGAAATATCCGGGATTTCAGAGATGCAGGCCTGCCGGTACTCAACCCGGAAGATTTTTTGTTACAATTCAGGTGATATAAGCTAAAAACAAGTCAACTGCCGTGACTGCCTCGAGAGTGACAGGATGTTTTCTGAATTTAGGCAAGATCGTTTTTAAGCCCGGTCCTGCGATTCGTCAGACGATAAAAGCAATCGTCAGACGAAGGATACCGTAGACGAAGGATGCAGTATGAGAGGTTTCAAAACCCGAACCTTTCCAGAAACATGTCGGTTTTTTCCAGGATTTCCTCATCGAAATACCGGGAATATTTTTCAATTCCTTCCCCGAGATAGTGCTTTCGTCCCGGATAGGTGTGTAATTCGTAGTAATTGCCCAGCTCACTCATTTTTTGGTTAAAAAAGCCCACGATATAGGGAAGAACCTGGTTGTCTTCTTCACCGTGGAAAGCAATTGCCGGCGGCATTCCTTCCCTGAGGTTATGATAAGGAGAGATACTCCAAATCTCTTTCCTGCGATCGCCCAGCAGCATTTCAATCCAGGGTTCCAGTGTATTTACATTACTTGAATATAGAAGCAAAGCGTTTGGAACAGGGCTGATTTTAAGATTGTCTGATTGTTCATTGATCGAATCGAGCAATGCTGTTGAAAGTGCCAGTTGTCCTCCTGCCGATTGTCCGCCAGCGACAATTTTTTCAGGATCGATATACAGCATTTCCGCATTCTCCCTTAACCATCTGTTTGCAGACCTGGCATCTTTAACCGCTTCAACAGGTGTAATATCCGGGTTGGGATAGGTTCCGTCTTCATTTCTGGAAAGCCTGTACTGAAAAGAAAAAGCAATATAGCCTCTGCTGGCAAACCTCCTGGATGCCTCATGAAATTCCGACGGATCACCAAAATCCCATCCTCCGCCATGGAATAATGCAATTGCTGTATTATCACTTTCTTGTCTGGCTGAATCAGTAAAGAACATATCGACAGTCAGTTCGGTATTTCCCACAGTTTTATAGTTGAATGTTTCCATCATCACAACGGTATCCTGTGCATTGGATGCCGATACCTGCACAATGAGAAAAAATGCGATAAAAAAATAACTTTTCATGTTATCCGATGTTTAAATAACCACAAATATAACAGTAACCTATACTTTCCAAGCATCAAAAAAAAGAATACACAATATAAATGTACGACTGTACAAGCCGATTTAAAATCAGCTTTTTTGGATGGTCAGGATTGGTGAAGTTGCTGTTTTATGTGATTGAAATCACGTGAATCATAGCAAAAGAATTCGGGATACAGGTTGTGGTTTTTTTTTGACTTCATCTGTCCCGGGGCGGCCTGCTCATCAAAGCCAAAACTACGTTATCTACTATGCAAAGGCTTCGCAGGTCAGAAAAACTTCGTTGTGTAAACTTTTCGTAGTTGAGCGTTCGCAATGCTCACTCTGCCCCGGGCTGTGTGCTGATGCCTTATCAGGGCCAGATAGGGGGATGGTCAAAATATCGAATATCGAAATTTAAAGGGGAGGTAAACTTAAAACAAAAAAAATTACTCTCTGCTTTAGCCAATGGATTAAAAAGCCCCGTTCAGAGTGGGTGTCACAAGCGAGGCGCTTGCGCCATCCCGTATCATGGATCCCGCATCCAGCATCTCTCTATCCCACATTTCGGTAATTCAATGATTTTCCTTTTTTCAACACCTTTCCCTTCCGGATCAGCGACCCGGGCTACATCTGCCCGTTTTGAGCAACTATGATCACTTTTAATAAGATTTTGCAGAAATGATATTGGAATTCCCGATTTTTAAAGGTATCATTGTTACGTGATGTAACAATAAATGTCTGATAAACCAACTTTAAAAATAACAGGCATGAGGTTTACTTTTTTTATAGCACTTCTCCTGATTGCGGCCATCTCATGCCGGCCCACAAATGAAATTGAAACGGTTGTATCAACGAATACGGGCTTTGTTAAAGGCCTTTATCATTCAGAAACCGGAATCTATTCATACAAGGGCATTCCTTTCGCTCAATCACCTGCCGGTCAGCTCCGATGGAAGCATCCTCAACCTGCGAATGCCTGGAATGATACGCTGGATGCCACTCAATACGGACCAATCTGCATGCAGGGAGAACCGGTTCCTTTTTCAATGTGGACACATGAGTTCATTGCCCCTTCGGGCAACATGAGTGAAGATTGCCTGAATCTGAATATCTGGACGAAAGAAGGTTCAGTCAGTGAGCTCAGGCCTGTCATTGTATTTATTCATGGCGGAGGATTTACCAGCGGTTCGGGCTCGGTTCCCATTTATAATGGGGAAAATATGGCTATCAAGGATATTGTTTTTGTGACAATGAATTACCGGGTGGGAGTGCCGGGATTTCTTGCACACCCGGAACTTACAGCAGAATCAGACCGCAATTCATCAGGCAATTATGGCTTAATGGATCAGATTGCTGCATTGGAGTGGATTCGCGATAACATTTCAAATTTTGGGGGTAATCCGGAAAATGTGACCATTGCGGGACAGTCGGCCGGAGCATTCAGCGTAAACTACCTTGCTGCCTCACCCCTTGCGCGTGGATTGTTCCACCGTGCCATTGCCCAGAGCGGAGCGTCACTATTGCCAACCGGCCGCCTCTCTAACGACAATAGCCTGGCTGCGGCTGAAGAGCGGGGAATACAATTTATGGAGCAAATTGGGGCAGAAACAATCGCAGATCTCAGGTCTGTGCCTGCTGAAAACCTTATTGCATTTCAGGGACAAGCTGGTTCACCTGTCATTGACGGATATGTGCTGCCTGAATCTGTTTATGAATTATTCGCAAAAGGAAATTTCAACGATGTTCCACTGTTAACCGGCTGGAATGCTGATGAAGGTTTGGTTTTCGGGCCACCGGCGACTGCAGAATCATTCCGGCGGCAAATTGAGCAGCAATATGGCGAACATTCAAATGAGATTCTCAAGCTATTTCCATCCGGCACGGATGATGAAGCAAGACAATCCCAGCTTGATCTTGCCAGCCTCACCCTGTTTGGCCTGCAGAACTGGAAGTGGGCTCAGATGATTCATAAAGCGGGAAATTCACCAGTTTATCTCTATCATTTTGAACGAAAACTTCCATTTACCGACCTGCAGCAAGACTTTGGAGCCTTTCATACCGGAGAAGTCCCATATGCTTACAATACGTTGAACCAGAGCAGTCGTCCATGGACGGAAACCGACCGGATACTTGCAGACCGGATGTCCTCATACTGGGCAAATTTCGCACGTTGGGGAGATCCTAACGGCAACGAATTGCCTTACTGGCCGCAAACAGAATCTTCTGATTACCTGACCCTCTTTTTCGGAGATTCTATTTACGTAAACCCGGTGCCCATGAAAAGCAGGCTCGAATTACTCGATTTAATCTATTCAGAGCAAACAGATCAAAAATAGCACACCATTTTAGAAAAATTAATTAAAACAAAAACCTTGTATTTAAACAAAACGACATGAAATTGAAAAACAGGATTTACAAATCTATACTGATGACGGGGTTATTCGCTATGCTGATATCCACTGCCACTGCGCAGTTTCAGCAAAATCCCATCATCTCGCCCGAAATCCGTGACGACGGAAGTATTACATTCCGGATTATGGCTCCCGCTGCCGATACAGTACAAATAAGCGGCAACTGGATGGCAGGATGGGGTGCCTCAGAAGTTCTGACAAAAAACGCGGAAGGATTGTGGGAGATTACAATCAACGATCTTAAACCCGATTATTATAACTATTCATACAGGGTTGACGGAGTACGAACCACCGACCCATCTAACCCCTGGGTGATCCGGGATGTGCGGAATACCTTCAGCGCGTTTATCCTGCCGGGTGAAGAGAGTCAAATGCTATCACTAAATAGTGGTAAACAGGGAACTCTTCATGAAGTATGGTATCCCTCTACCACTCTTGATTTTGAACAGCGCCGTATGAAAGTGTATCTACCGCCGGGATATGAAGATAGCAGTGGTTCTTATCCGGTTCTCTATCTTCTTCATGGAGGAGGAGGTGATGAGGAAGCGTGGACAGAGCTGGGTCTTGCCAATCGTATTCTCGATAACCTGATTAACGCCGGAAAAGCAAACCCGATGATTGTTGTGATGACAAATGGAAATCCAAACCAGAAATCCACGTGGCATGTCAATCCCGGCCATGAGCCACCGCGCCAGACGGAATCGGTAAATCCCATGGCCAATATCCAGTTCGAGCATAGCCTGGTACACGATGTGATCCCGTTCATTGAATCCCGGTATCGTGTACTATCGGGTAAAGAAAATCGCGCTGTAACCGGCCTTTCCATGGGCGGATGGCAGACCCAGCAGCTTGCCCTGGCATTTCCTGAGGTTTTTGACTATTACGGAGTGATGAGTATGGGACTGATCCGTGCCAGCCAGTTCGGAATGGATGCTGAAGAGCATCTGGAACGAACCCGGCAAAACCTCCGGAATCTGCAAGAAACCGGTTATAAACTCTACTGGGTGGCCTGCGGAACGGATGATTTTCTGTTCGATAGTGTAATCCATTTCCGGGAAGTGCTGGATGATCTTGGATTCGATTACGTCTATCGCGAAACAGGAGGCGGCCACACCTGGGATATCTGGAGACAGTATCTCTCCGAGTTTGCACCTATGCTGTTTCGATAGAAAAATGCTTCAGGGTAAATGAATACAGTAGTTATTTGCCGCAAAGGCACCAAGACACAATAGTGTAGTTGTACGTAGGGTTTTATTCAGGCCTTATTTGAATATTCTGGCATTGAGCATCGTAAAATCATGCTTTACACATGCTCGTGGATGCAACCGGTTTATACCCGGTTCCGATTACTGTCATTCATCATTCGTCAGCCGGTAAAAGCAACCGGCAGACGAAGATCGAAAACCGTACACTTGCATTCGTCAGCCGGCAAAAACAGCCTGCAGACGAGAAACCTTGGACAATGGCTTGGATACCTGTGGAGCAATACCCGTTCAAAAATCCCGGAAAATCCGAATCTGAAACCTAATCCAGTGTTCTCTTTTTCACCCCTTCATGGGTGATGATCACTGGTTTGATGAGTCCATCTTCATCAAAGTACAGATATTCAATATTTACATTTCTGTGATGCGGATTATCTGTTCCAGCAGGACGCCGGTGATAAATGATATACCAGTCATCGGTTCCGGGAATATTGAGTACTGAATGGTGTCCTGTTCCTCGTGCAATCTCAGGATTTTCCTGTAGAATGGTTCCGATACGCTCAAACGGGCCCATTAGCGAATCCCCAATAGCGTATGCAACCCTGTAATCCGGCCCCATCCATCCACCTTCCGACCACATAAAATAATATTTACCATTTCTGACAAACATAAACGGGCCTTCAACATAACCTTCCGGCGTAATGGATTTGAA
>PWLN01000270.1 GCA_003559375.1 Balneolaceae bacterium
ATTACTCTGATAAAACCGATTTCAAAATATAGCTGGTTTGGTTCGAGCTCTGTAAGTTCACTTACACGTATTCCGGTTGCATATAGCGTTTCAAGGATAGCGGCATCTCTGATACCTGCATTGGTGGTGCGGTCGGCCATGGCAATTATTTGTTCTACTTCATCTGCATGAAGCACCTCAGGCAGCTTCTGGGCTTTTTTTGGTAGCTCAATCAGTTCAGACGGGTTTGCCTGAGCATAACCTTCAGCAATAGCAAATTCATGAAAACTTCTGATGCTTGAAATGTTTCTCGCAATAGTACTTACAGCTAACTCCATATCCGTTAATTCGGAAAGGTACAATTCAATATGATGGAGTGTTATACCTGCGAGGTCCCTGATTTTGAGATTTACAGATACAAAATCCAGGTATCGTTCAAGATCATTTCTATATGATATGAGTGAATTATTAGATAAACCTTTTTCAATACCTGCAAATTGCAGGTACTGTTTGAGCTCTTTTTCAAACACCGCTCTTACTGGTTTGTTTGCTCTTCGGTAGGGATATTTTTTTTCTGTAAATCGTTTTCGTTATCGGCTGTAACCACAGTTAGCTTTTTGGTGTCGTCCGGATATTCAATACGACTGTGATAGACACCTTTCAAAATTCTGAGGAACGACTCTTTAATCACCTGAATTTGCCTGAATGTAAGCGGACAGTTACTTAGCTGATTATCCCGGATATGTTCATCAACAATCCTGTTGATTTGATTTTCAAGCTTACTGTAGGTAGTGTCTTTCATTGACCGGCAGGATGCCTCAACCCCATCTGCAAGGAGCAAAATGCCCTGTTCCATTGTAAACGGTATCGGTCCACTATACCTGAAATCCTCTTCCTGAATAGTTTCTTCAGGAGTTTCTTTAGCTTTATTGTAGAAATATTTAATCAAAGATGTTCCATGATGTGTCTTGATCATTTCAATGACAACATTGGGCAGGTTAAATTCTTTGGCGATTTTCTCGCCTTCACTTATGTGAGATTTAATGACAAGAGCACTCATTCTGGGTTTCAGTTTGTCATGATCATTAACCTTGCTCTGGTTCTCAATGAAATAAGATGGTTTTACCATTTTCCCGATATCGTGATACATCGCACCAACACGGCATAATAAGCCGTTGGCACCGATTTCTACGGCCGCAGACTCAGCGAGATTAGCTACCTGCAAGCTATGGTGGAAAGTACCTGGTGCTGTTCCCATAAGTTCTTTCATCAGCGGCAGGTTTGTATCAGCCAATTCAAGGAGAGTAAAATCGGTAGTAATTTTGAAAAGTTTTTCGAAAAGGAGAATAAGCGGATATGTAAAGAGAATAAACACAGAGTTCACTGCAATAAAGAAAAGGTCTGTGAAAAACCTCTCCCAGCCGGTATATCTTGCCAGTCCAAAACCTGCAATTACAAGCATGTATGTTATAAATACTATCCCAGGAGTGATAAAAAAGAATTGCGATCGTTTCTTGATATCCCGCACCGAGAACACGCCTAAAGAACACGCGGCAACGGTGGCAACCATGTATTCAAAATTATAGTCATGAATCATTCCGGTGATTATGGCTAGAGTAATGGTTGCCATAAGGCCTACCCTCGAATCGAATATGATAGTAAGAATGATAGGAGCAATAGCAATTGGAACAATGTAGCTGTTTACATTATCAAACGGATAAACGATGGCACTTGAAAGGGCAACAATACTTAGTACGAGAAATACCAGCAGAAACATAGATGGTTGCTGATATATTTGCTTTCTGTACAGATAGATGTAGAAAAAGAACATTAGAGTGGCAATAACGATAATCAATGCTTCACCAAAATATCGCAGCCATCGTTCAAGTTCGGTAGCGGTAAGCGCTCGTGCCTCAGCGAGACTTCGCAGCTTATTGGCGGTATCTTCTGTTACTATATCTCCCCTGCGAACGATAATTTGCCCCTGATCAACAGCGCCTTTTGTGGTTGAAATGTTGGAAAGTAACTCCTGAATACGTGCTTCCGTTGCATTTGAATTATATACAAAATTTGGACGGATAACTGTTCTGAATATCTGGTATGCTGCTGATGCAACATCCGGCATAAATACCCTGTTGAGCTGCAACCTCGCAAAGTCAGAAACTTCTTCCGAATCACGTACATTGGCGATGGATGTGGTTCGCTCGGTTATTTGCCGGAGGTTACGAATGGTGATATCATCAGTTTCGATTGAGGATTTTGAACGGTCGATCATTCCACCCAGTAAAAGCCGGTCAATAATATCTTCGAGTTGGGTTCTGATCTGAAACACAACGGTTCGCCGCTCAGGCTGATTGTTGAGCATAACAGATGCGTAATTATCAAGCAGGATATTCCACGCCTCAGAATCGAGACGAAGGTTCGATAGTTCTCTTTCCCGGATATATTGTATGCTGTCTGCTACTACAGAGGGTTCATTATTAATACCAGCCCGGCGCCATTGAAGGTAACTATCGAGAACGGGTTGCAGGGACCTGTAGATCAAATCCAGGCTGTCTTCCATTTCCAGGTCTACATCATTGTTTACGTGGAAGATGGGTGGGGTCTGGCTTCGGATTTCGTTCCGTTCTTGTGCAAGCTCTTCAGACGTTTTCAGGATTGAAAATGTAAATGGGGCTGTAAGGTCATCAGCACGCCAGGGTTCGCCTACTGAATAGCTCGCTACAGGCTGAAAGGTAGTTTGCGGCAACGAAAAGATAATAAGGGCGAGAAAGATAAGGAGGATTAACCCAACAAAAATTCTGTTCTTTTTCCGATCTTTTTCTTCTTGTTCCCGGAGTTTGTTTGCTCCTATTCCCGGTACAGATTCAGTTTTTTTTTGGCCTAAGCCGATCTTTTTAAGAAAGCTCATTATGGTTATTCATGAGTTCGGGAGCGTTTTTAAAACAAAACGCAGAACAGTAGAGTATAAAAATGTATTGCCATTAATAAAAGATAATGTAGGTTAAGATTTTAACCAGTATAAATATAACATTCATTCTCCGATCAAATTTCTGAACTCCTGCTCACTTAAAACATTAATATTTAGTTTTTTGGCTTTATCAAGTTTGCTTCCAGCCGAGTCGCCAGCAAGTAAAAAATCGGTGTTTTTACTTACAGAAGTTGTAGTAGTGCCACCGTGTTTTTCAATCAAAGTTTGCGCTTCATTTCTTGTATAGGAGGGTAACGTACCGGTTAGCACGAATGTTTTCCCTTTGAGTACAGAGGATAATTTTACGGTTTGCTCTTGCGTAAATGTTAATCCCGCGTTTCTAAGGCGTTCGATTAACCGGTTGTTTTTTTCCGATGAAAAAAAAGATACAGTTGAACCGGCTATTTTCGGCCCGATAGAATCTATGGCTGTCAGAGTATCCAATGGGGCATCCATTAACTTATCGATAGAACCGAAATGTTCAGTAAGATCTTTCGCTACTGTTTTCCCGACAAAACGGATACCTATAGCATAAATAATTCGATCGAGTGGTTGCTGCTTGCTTTTCTCAATAGCCTCTATAAGGTTTTGAGCGCTTTTTTCAGCCATACGTTCCAGTGGAATCAACTGCTCTTTTTTGATGCTGTACAAATCAGCATAATTGGCGATCAAGCCTTCTTTTATCAGTTGTTCTATAACAGCTTCCCCAAGCCCTTCAATATCCATAGCATCCCTTGATGCAAAGTGTCTGATTCTCTCCCTGATTTGAGGCGGACACTCAGTATTAATGCAGCGCCAAGCCGCCTCACCTTCA
>PWLN01000392.1 GCA_003559375.1 Balneolaceae bacterium
GCCCGTTGCCGTCCTCAAAAGGGTGGATGGCTTCAAACTGGTAATGGATCACTGCCATTTTGATCAGCGGATCGGTCTCATCGTCTGTCTGTACATATTCCGAAAGATTTTCCAGTAATGCCCGGATCAATTCTCTCCCCTCAGGCGGCCAGTAGATGATTTTCCGGGTCTGGGGGTTGGCAATCACCGTTCCCGAATCGCTCCTGATTCCCGCATCCGACTCTTTGATTGTCTGCATCAGTTTGATGAACAGTTCCGGGCCAAAATCCTCTTGCGCTAAACCTGAAACACCCTGCCACAGTGCCTGCCGGTATCTCAGCACCTCCTTGGTTTGAGGGTCCACATTTGTATCGTTGGCTGAAAGCGCCATGAAGAGTTTATCATTGGTAGAATGTTATAAGGCTGGTTGGCGTAATCGGACATATACGATGACGTTTATAATTAATGTGTCGAAATATACGCATTATTTCGACACATATTACTCACCTGTCGAAATGATCGACATATTGGACGAACGGATATACAGAGGAACAGACGAACCGCCCCGAAGGGATCCCCATGGGAATTAACGGAGGAACAGAGTAAGTGGGGGGAACAGATCGGTCAATCGGTTATTCGCAAATCAACAGGGGAATGAATGACCTGGAGGCCGATTCATGAAATACAAAACTTATTCACTAACAATATTTATCAGAGATTGAAAAATATAAATGGCTGGTTTTCTTCCGCTTGATTCTTCAAGGGTATTGATAATATTTTCATTCCGCAGTGTAGCGATGATTCTGGCGTTACTGGGTTTTGGAATACCTGAATTTTTTTGAAAATCCGAACTGGTAAAAATTCCAAGGTTAAATAAACTGTCCAAAGCCGGAAGTGCATATTGTGAATGAGTGCTCTCTACAATTCTCAGTTTCAGGGAGTTGTATAAATTGAGAATTTTTTGTGCTTTTTCCGTATTTCGCCGGGCTTGTGTATCAACAGCTTTCAGAAAAAAAAGGATCCACTCTTCCCATTCGTTATGATCACTGATGCCTTTCAGCCGGGCGTAGTACTCTTCTCGGTTTTCCTCCATGTATGCACTCACATAAAACATGGGCTGATGTAGTATGTTTTTGGTGTAGAGATAGAGAGGGATTAAAATCCTGCCAATTCTGCCGTTGCCGTCGATAAACGGATGAAGGATCTCAAATTGAGCGTGAATAACAGCGGTTTGCACCAATGTGTCTGCATCTTCCGTATGAATGTAATTTTCAAACTCATGTAAATAATCAGGGAGCTTCAACGGTGCCGGTGGCACGAACCGCGCCTCTTCAATCGGGGTTCCAGGCTTACCAATCCAGTTTTGAATGGTCCTGAACTTCCCCCTGGCCTTGTTTTGGCCCCTTACACTATCCAGCAGAATAGAGTGCATTGCTTTAATAAGATTCAGATTCAAAGGGCGTTTGTCAAGTTCATGAATGGCATGTCCCATTGCCTTCCGGTAATTGATAATTTCCCGGATGTCGTTATAATGTTTCACTTCTTTTTGCGGATTCGCCTGAAATCTCAAAACCTCTTCCAGGGTAGCCTGGGTTCCCTCAATCTTTGAAGAGAGAACAGCTTCCTGGGTGATAAGTGGAGATAGCAGAACTGATGGATTGGGAATGGATTGTAATAATCCATCATATCTGGCAACAGCACGATTAGCCGGACCCAAAATCCGTTGAAATTTCTCCCATTTCAGATGTTTAACCGGAAGTTTATGAGGAATAAAAGGTTTCATTCATACCTTTATGAGGTTTTGTGTATCACTTGTGATACAATAACAACTTTGTGTATCATTATCAATAAAATATGATACACAAACTGTCTTGTAACTACCAGATGAGACACAAATTAACAGAGGAACAGACGAACCGAATAACGGACGAACAGAGTAAGTGTGTGGGGCGTTGTTCTGGTGCGGAATGTGAACAAAAAATCCTTCATCTGTTAGTCGGTTCCTCTGTTCCTCTGTTTCATACCTGGGCTATAGGTGATAGCTGCGATCAGGAATCATTTTTGTATATTGTGTCATTGGATGAAATAGATAAACGGGTTATTGAACCGGAATAACGTCCATTATCTTGTGGTAGGCGGATATGCATACGCTATTCATGCCGAACCCAGATATACCAAGGATTTGGATCTCTTTTACGAGAGAAGCCACACAAATGCAGATAAGATACATGTAACACTGAAAGAATTTGGGATGGAATCCCTGAATTTAACGGTTGATGATTTTACTAAGCCCGGACGAGTAATCCAGATCGGTTATCCACCTCTTCGTGTTGATCTGATTAACGAGATTGACGGAATTTCATTTGATGAAGCATGGGAAAACAAAATAGAGTCTGCCTACGGGCAACATACTATATATGTGATCGGTAAAGGAGATTTGATCAAAAACAAAAAAGCATCAGGACGGGAACAGGATTTGTTGGATGCGAGGAAACTTGAAAAAAGTTGATTTTAATTATATAGAGTCTAATAATTAATTTCACAAACACGAAGCAATTCTTCATTGGGTTTCTGAAAGTGTGAAAACATTTTCCAAAATGCCACTTTGCGTTCATCCAAACTAATCATGTATCGATTATGCGTAATCGACTTTCGCATATACCACCAGGCCCGTTCCACCGGATTAAGCTCTGGGCTGTATGGTGGCAGGTAAACCAGTTCCAACTGGGGTTTTCCCAACAGCCACTTTTTGAGCAGTTTGGCGTGGTGGAATCGCACATTGTCCACGACCATAATGATTTTAGAATGAGCCCGATAGGTATAGAGAACCTTCTTCAGATGCTTCTTGAAGCTTTGATAGTTGCCCTTTTGATGAAAACTCAGTGTGATTTGTCCGCTGGCGATGTTAAAGGAACCCATGGCCGTTTCTCGCTCACGGCGACGCTGCTTACACACAGCCAATGGCTGGCATCCCCGGCGACTCCAGGCGTAGGAAATGGTGGCAGTGTTGGATAAGGAAAACTCATCTTCAAACAAAACAACGACATCCTCAGGAGCCTGGAGAAGTTTTTTTTAACGATTCCTTAAACGCCTGCTGCTGGGCAGGATCCCCCTCGGGGTAGATCCCTCGAGCTTTCTGGTAGCTAAAGCCCAGTTTGGCAATCAGGTTGTAGATGTGAGCCTTTTTGAAACGAACCCCAAACTCCCTGTCAATCCAGTCTATGAGTAGCGGACCGGTCCAGCGATGGGTGTTATAGCCGTATTGATCAGGGGATTCAGCCTCCAGAAGCTCCTTGAGCCGGTGCATTTGCTCAGGGGTGAGCCTGGGCGTTCGGCCCCGGCCAGCTTTGTCCCGAAGCCCGTCTATTCCTTGTTTTTCAAACCGATCTACCCAATTTAAGATCTGCTTGAAACTTGTGTTGTACAGGGCCTCCAGTTCCCGGCTTGGCTTACCCAATGAAACCTGATAGACAGCATACAAACGAAGGCCTATTTTATACTTATCATTTGATCCAAACAAGTCTTTGATCTGCTCCGGCGTGTAGCCTTTAACTCCGCGTGGTTTCCTTCCCATTGTGTTTTTCTTGGAATATACAACCTTATTGTGTAATTATTTATTAGACTCTATATAAATAAACCAATGATCTATTTCGGTTAACAGTCGTCAATCAAAATCACCTTTCATCTTGACTAAGATTGGAAATATAGATTTTTCCCTGAAAAGGTTTCCTGAATGATCGGCTCAGCGAGCCGATGTACAAGTTTTGCATTGTTTAACAGAA
>PWLN01000258.1 GCA_003559375.1 Balneolaceae bacterium
CTGCTAATCGGTTTGTTTAGATCGCTCGTGTTGTCCACTTGGTCAAGAGCCAATAGGGTTTTGGTTTCAGCGACCGTTAATGCTTTGACATTTGCTGTGTCTTCAGTATCGTTCCCAAGTATTGTGTTGGTTGGGATTTGTTGCACCTTGGTCAAGTCCACTGCATTGTTTGCTAACTTCGCTGTGGTGACTGCACCATTGGCAATCTTCGCTTCGGTTACCGAGCCATCGGCAATGTCCAACGATACCGTCGCCAAGGATTGATAGAGTTTCGCATAAACAACATCGTTATCAACGAGTTCGAAATCGACCGCAAAGGTTGTGTCGCTTGGTTCGGTGAGTTCATCATCTGCGCCATAGAATAGTCGCTTCAATGCCCCATCGCTACCATCCACTTTGACCGATAAGCGATTGCCGCCTGTGACATATTCAATGTCACTTGGTAAGGTGAAGATATATTTGCCGTTGTCGATTGTGCCTGTGATGCCTGTTTCATCGTTGCGGTTATAAGTGAATCCGCCTGTGCCATCATCGGCTGCGGTGATTTCAAACTTGGTCACAACAACTTGGGTCAAGCCTTCTTCGACTAATCCATCAATCTCTGCGATCGCACCTTGTACATCCGTTGCATCAAGGTTCAATCCATCGTTATCAAACGATACCGTAGAAGCATCTAAATCGGTAATATCAGCCACTGTGTGCGTGTGGTTATCTAATACATCCAAAGCCTTCTGTACGGTATCTTCATCTTCGCTTAAGATGCCATCGAAGTTTGTCGTGTCAGTGTCTAATGTCGCAGCCGCTAATGCATCTAATTTCGCTTTGTCCGCTGCACTCATTGACCCATCGGCTTCATCCGTTGCTGGACTAATACTGATGTCTGGTGTCGTGCCACCACTACTGACTATCGGTGCTGTGCCTGTGACTGCTGTGACTTGTGCATCGTTTGTGACATTGCCAAGTCCAATGTCGGTTTTGTCTAATGTGACTGCGCCCGTTTTGGTATTGACACTGACTACGCTATCGTTTGCTGCGTTGCGCACCCACTTCGTGCCATCCCACAAGGCTTTGTCGCCTGATTGGAAGGTTGTCGATGCGTTCGCACTGACAAAATTATTCTGATCGCAGACATACAAGTCGCCCGTTGTGCCTGTTGCTGGTAGGTCGCCACCTGTGGTTGATTGAGCCGAACCGAATGTTCCTTTGAACTCTAATACGGTTGGAATCAATGACAAGATGTCAATATCGCCCGAACCTAACAACGATGTGCTGTTAAGGGTCTTGATGTTTACGCCACTGACCAAGGTATCTTGTTTTGCGTTTAATGCGGTTTGAGTGTCGGTTGAAATAGGTTTGTCAAGGTCGCTTGTGTTGTCCACATTGCCGAGCCCGACATCTGTTTTATCGACATCCGTTTTCAAGAAGTGAATCGAAGTGTCTGCAATGTGTGCTGCGGTTTGGTTGATTGCTTGTGCATCCGCAAAGTCGATTGTTTCGGTGTTTCCGTTATCTCGGAAGGTTAAGCCATCAACCGTTGGTGTGGCAAAATGCGGGTTGCTACCGATGGACACATCTTGGTCAACGAAGTTTTTGACTTCATCGATGTCTGCTTGTAATCCTTCGACACTTTGCACCGCTGCCGATACGATTGTGCCGACAGTGACTTTTTTGTTTGTTCCCGCCCCTTCATCAATGGCAATCAAGTCGGTGTCATCTGGTGCGGCTTTGGCTGGGAAGCCACTGAAGTCTTTGTTTAGTTTGTTGTTAATTTGCCCTGACAGTTCATCGAAGACATCAATCTCAATGACTTCATCTTCCAAGTTCGGTGCGAATGCGGCATCGAGTGCCAAGGTGACTTGTGCTGATGTGATAAGTGCTTGAGCAATCGTTGTGATAGGTCGAATGCTGTACACACTGGTTGCATCTGGGTTGACTGTCCATGCGGTTGATACGGTAAGGACTGTTTCAGTGTTTGATGTGATGGTGCGTTTTTGTCCTGCACCTGTTCCGCCAACGATAAAGACAACGAAGTTTGCAAACTGATTAGTCGTAAATGTTTTCGTGCTGTCCGTTAGGGTTGTATTGCCCCCTGCGGTTGCTGTGCCACTTGCGACTGGATTGCCTTCGCCTGTCCCGATGGTTGCTTTGCGGAACTGAATCTTGATGGTCGAAGCCGATGCTGAAGTAATCGCTGATAGTACCGATTGCGGTATATCGTAACGATAGACATTAAACTGATCGCTTCCAACCGTTACCGTTGCGCCCGTTGCAAACATGCTTCGCTTGGGAGTGGTTTGCCCATTCGCCAATTCAAAGTACACTTGCATCACATCATCTGTGCCGAGCGTGACTGGTGTTATCAGTTCGACTCGGTTTGCCAGGTGACTTCTGCCGACAATAATGTCATTGTCAACGGACACAAAAGCAAGGTCGTTGCCCATGAAGATTCTAATAAAGTTTTGTGTCATGTAAATCTCCTCTCATAGTTTTCTATTATATGAGTATCAGCGATTCGTTGCTTGGTGCTGATTGACCAAACTCATTGACCGCTCGTACTCTGAATAGATACGATTTCGTGCCTGTTGGCACTCTGGTGAATATAATATAAGCATTTGTTGCCCCTGCTGCTGCGCCGCTTAATGTAACAAAGTTTGACATTGTACTCGTTTCTCGGTATTCAATGATAAATCCTGTTTCATCAGTGCTGTTGCGTTGCCATCTTAAGACAGCCGATGCAGTGTTTGCATCAATCGTTTGCACTTGTGTGTTTGATAGCGAACTCGGTGCGGCTGGTGTCATAGCAATCGTTGTAATTGATCGCTCGTTTGATACGGTGTTTCCAACTCGGTTCACTGCTCGAACTCGGTAGGTGTATGTTGTTTGGCTGTCAATGCCCCTGGTGTCAATATAGATTCTTGAGGCGGCTGGAACGGTATCACTAATCACTCCAAAAATGTTTTGGAATAAGAAGTTGGGATTGCGTTCTATCACAAAACCATCAACAACAGGACCCGAATATGAGAATTGAACAAGGTTGCGACCGATTTGTGATACCAAATCCGTAGTGCTGATAAACGGTGCGGCTGGTGCTTCATCTGCTGCAAACTGCTCGGCTACAATCGGACTGTTTTCTTTGAGTGCCGCTTTCGCTCTTGCAAATATCTTGCTGTCACTTCCACCAAATGCAATCGTAAAGGTTCGTGATTCGTTTGGTCTAACTCCTGTTGCTCGTTGTGTCGTTGCGTTGCTAAAGTCTGCGAAGAAGGTCACAAGTTGATTGTCGGTATTGACCAAAGTGAATGTCACATTTGAGCCACTAACCGATATGTTAGTCAGTAACGGTGCAGCGGTAATTGGTGAATCGCTTGTTGTGATGTTTGCTGTCGCACTGTATGCACTAAACTGCCCATCACGCAACGCACGAACTCTGAAGAAGTATTGTGTGTCATAGTCGATGTCTGCGTTTAGGAAGTCAAATATCACTTTGGTGTCATTGAAGAATGTCGTTTTGATTCCGCCACTTATCAATGGACTGAAATTGCTGTTTTCGGATGCTTCAATACGATACAAGAAGACATCATCACTTGCTTCATCCCATGTTGCCAAGATTCTGCGATCACCGAGCAAGGTTAATTGCAAGTTGGTTGGTGCAGGTGGTGCTGGTGCAGTCGTTGTTGCATTAAAATATGCAAACTCGCTGTACACTGTACCTTTTCTTGCACGAATCCGTATCGTAAA
>PWLN01000448.1 GCA_003559375.1 Balneolaceae bacterium
AAAGGCAATTTTACAAATGTCATTCCTTTCAACAAAATCTGTAAAACCCTTGAATCAGTATTGATCCTGGTCCAGTCTATATCGAGTGAAAAAAGAAATTGACGGTACCTTTCTGTTTCGGGAATTGCAACTCCATTAAAACTTCTAACATTTTCAAATTCACCATACATGCCGTTCGCGCTATAACCAAAGGCAATATTGGCCCATGGGGGCAGGCTTTCTCTGAATATAAACTTGTTCAATGGCATCGAGAACCAATAAGTATGGCCATTATAGTCATTGAGTAAACGGTCTATGGCAGTTTCGCCAAAGTAACCGTTTGAATTTTTTGAGTATCTGGATTCCCAATAACTGAATTTATACTTCATGATCTGTTCTCTGAATAGTAACTCCTGGCCAAAGACCAGTGCAGAACCCATAGCGTTTGCTGTAATATCCCCCCAGGAAAAACCATATCCTTCGTGGATGCCATCCATTATTTCAATTGGAAATTGCATCACAAATCCTAATGTAGAGCCGTAAAGCAGCGCTGCCTTTCTACTTGCACCATATTTCAGGAAACTGTGATATCCGATATAACTGTAAACGTAACTGCCAAACATGTGCCCAAACTTATCGACCTGCAAATATCCTGCATTATCGTTCCTGAAATGAAACCTGACCTTATCTGTATCCTTATACCATGTGTTATTCATCACATAAATGGAGGCCGCATAGTACGCACCCGTAAAGGCAAGGGCTTTGTAAAATGTGCCATTATCTTGGTTTGCAGAGTTCTTTTCTGCTTCAATCTCCTGTGCTGAAATCAAAGCTGGCAGCAAACAGAATAATAAGAGCGAACAGGCGATGATTTGTTTCATTTTTGGATGAATTATTGAACAAACTAAATCAATAATGTTAATTATTTAGAAATTTTTTTATTTGTCGTCGTGCATCTTCAAGTTCTGTAATTAAACCGTGGCCTCCCTGTTCATAGAGAACAAGTTTTGAGTCTTGAATCCGCTGATGTGCAAATTCTGCATGGCTGTAACTTACCAGTCCGTCATTTTTGGAATGAATGACAAGAGTGGGTATGTGAATGTTTTCAGGAATTTCAAAATCCCGGATGATTAAGCCATCAATAATTGTACCCGCGTGACGCAGTGACATGGGATGCATCACGTCCAAAAGCTCATTGGCAAGGTCTTTTTGTTCGGGCGTAAATGTTTTATAGTCATCGGAAGGAATCCCAATCAGGCTGAGGATTTGCGACTTAAAGGCTTTTGTAAAAAACCAGTAGGCAAAATCCGATTTTTGGATGGTCTGAATGATATTGATATAAAATGGGGCTTTATCATTCGGATTAGGAGGCATGCTTACCGCACTCAAAAGCACCAGTTTCCCGACCCTTTCAGGATAATCATTTGCAAACTGCATTGCAGATGGTCCACCTGCTGAAACAGCGATGATACTTACTTTTTCGATACCCAGATCATCCAGAAGGATCTGATACTGCTCAGCCTGAAGTTTAGCAGAATATTCTTCGGGTTTAGCTGAATTAAGGTAACCAAACTTGGAGGGAGCAATAAGCTGATACTCTCCATCCAGGCAAATTCGTCCGAGCCACAACCCCTGGTCAAAACCACCACCCGCGCCATGGATCAGCAGTACCGGATTTCCCTGGCCGCTGATTGCGTACTCCATCACCCCATAATTGGTTTCCAAAAGCCTGGAATCACTATTTATTCTCTCATTCGCTTCAGCCATTTGTTTTTGATATGATGGATAAACGATCAAAAGAGTAATGAGAATAAGCGCTGCAAAGCCAATCAGAATGTATATTAGAATGTTTATAAACCTTCTCATTTTAAAAAGTGAAAGAATAAAAAATAACTACACTTCAAAACCGCCAGCCAACCAACACCTGGGGCACAAATACCACAATATCAAAGGCTGGTTTCTATGGACCATTTACCTTTTTCCTGTCCCAAATTATTGGAGTATGACGTATCAACAACTGAAGTAATCCGCGGCTCTTCCACCCATTGATTGATGGCGAATAGATTGTTAGACATAGTAATAATCAAAATCGATAATATTGCTTTCATCTATCCAGGGTAATTTTGCTTCGAAATATGTTTCAGTTATTTACCAGTAGCCTCATAAAATGTACTTTCTATTAATTATGCGGTTAATCGATGTGAATATTCAAGGCCTCCATCCGATTAATGACTTGTTTAACTTGACTTTCAAGCTGAAAACCAAGTATAAAGAGTTGTTAACCATCCCAAACCCAACTTATGAACGAGGGAAGTCTCTTTTTTCGAATTATTTTTACAGTATAAGAATTGATTACCAATTAAAAATCAGGGATTTGCCTATTCTCGTCTTCTTTTTACCTGATTACATTACTATAATTACTTAAAAGAGAGCAGAAATGTGTCGAAGTGCAAAGATGAAAGTCAGCTTAAAGATTAGATTCTATTTCATTACTGCTATACTTCTATTTCTGACGGGTTGTTTTTCAAGAACGGCAAAAATTGACACTCCCCATGGTATCGCTGAGTTAAGCAGTTTGGATATCGGAGGGATGGAACAGTGGATTTTGATCCGGGGTGAAGACCATACTGCTCCAATACTGCTATGGCTGCATGGCGGGCCTGGTGCTGCTCAAATGCCTGTGCACCATGCGTATCAGAGAGATCTGGAGAAAGAATTTGTTGTGGTGCACTGGGATCAGCGGGGTGCAGGAAAATCAAACCACAAGGGGTTCAGAGAGGAAACCATGTCCCTCAGCCGTTTCATTCAGGATACCCATGAACTGACACACTATCTGAAGGAACGCTTTGAACGGGAAAAGATCTTTCTGCTTGGCCATTCATGGGGTACACAGCTTGGTATATTAACCATACAACGTTATCCGGAAGATTATCATGCTTTCATTTCAGTGGGTCAGGTTGTACATCCGGAAAAGGCAGATTCGGTCTCCTGGGAATGGTTAAGCAAGCATGTAGAAGTAAGTGGATCAAACAGGCAGAAAAGAAAATTTTCTAATCTTGGCTTGCCGCCATTTGATGAGCATGACAGGTATGTTTCCTTCGCAAAAATGATAGATAGCTTTGGCGGGGGAATGGATGTTGGCTTCGGGCGCCTGGCATGGGTGTCGATCAGAGCCAAAGAATATAATATGGGTGATTATGTGAGATGGCTGCGTGGCGCCAACCGTGGCAGCGGGCCAATGTGGGAAGAAACCAGAAACTTCAATCTGTTCAGTGATGTAACCGCAATTGAAGTTCCGGTTTGGTTTATCGCAGGCAGCAATGATTTCAATACCCCGATAGCACTCACTTTGGAATATTATAAAGGGTTAAATGCGGTTTCCGGTAAGAATATGGTTGTCATGGAAGATATGGCACATGCTCCATTTTTTGGGGATGCAACGCAATTCAATCAGATTCTGATAAATATCAAAAAGGAATTTACAACAGAACAATAATGGACTTACATAAACTCATCGATTATGCGAAAGAACTTCCGCGATCACCAAGGCGACCCGTTGAAGAGATCATTTTCAGTGCTGTTTGATTTAGATACAGCATTACCATATTCATCTGGCTTTTTTTATCACCTTTATGATTGCTTTATGCGCAGCACTGTGGCCGAAACCACTTAATTGGTTCACAGTACCCGTAAAGTAAAGGTCTGTTTCGGGATGGTGAAATGCAAAAGCACCCGATTGCCCCCAGCAG
>PWLN01000394.1 GCA_003559375.1 Balneolaceae bacterium
GAAATAACAGAAAGGACTCTCATATGCAGGTTTCTTTTGGGTGAGAACATTGGTCTATTCTCTCATATTAAGAGTGTACTATGAAGTCTTTATGATTATGACATTGGTTATACACCGCAATGGCTTCGCTACCAATGACAAATTTTGGAGAATGCTTTTTACTGGTTTGATTCGACGATTTTATCTTTACCGATACACCTCTTGCCATATGTTATAAACAATTTCAAACAGCAATCCCTCGACAAAGGTTTTCCTGTACGCTTGAAATCCCCCCAACCCCCTTTAAAAAAGGGGGAGTTTATTCGGGATTTGTTTTCGGCAAACTATTCAATCCGTCAGCTAAAGCAGACGGCAATGTTGTTGAATTTGGGTTTATCTTATTCTGAAAATTCGAGTTTTCACACAGGCTCGATCCCTACGGGGCGATATTTCCACTGCCCTGAAGGGGCGCAATCACACAGCCCGGGGCGGAGTGAGCGCCGCGAATGCAAGAGAACGTCGCCCCGGGTCATGGACGGCGCAAACCCGTCATCGGCCGGGAACCAACAAAGGGGATGATGGCTATTCCGATGATGCGACGTACGATCAGCGTCAACGCCCTCAAAGGTATCATGATCTCACGCTGCCGGCTGCCCCGGACTTCCGAAGTCTTTCGGTGTTCATAAAGAAACCCTAACAAATTCAGATAACGGGTTTTTTAATAAAAAATGGAGAGACTTCGAAAGTATTTTCTTCTGGTAAAAAAAATTGAATGGATTACGCCCACGTTGGGGCTTGCGGCAGGTTCTGCTACTTCTATCATAGCGCGTTGCATTATGATGTTGATGACCGCTCTTTCAGAGCTCAGAATCAGTCTGAGATCATGCGATATCGTCAGTCCTGAAATACCGTGAATATAGTTTTTTATAAAATTCTTTAACATTTTACTATAGGCACAAGTGGACAGATGTGATTCACACCTGAAAAAACCCGAAATTACAAGAACAATTCAAAGCATTCCGTGCTTCCGTGGCAACAAAATCCATTACTCAAATGAAAACCTTACTTTCTTTCTTACTATTCATTTCTTTCAGCCTCATTTTACTGAACTCTTGTCAGCAGGATCAAAACTTAACAGAAGTTCATCCGCTCTTTTCAAATGATAACCTGGTAGCGTGGTGTGTGATCCCTTATGATAACAAGAACCGTACACCGGTTGAACGGGCTGAAATGCTGAAAGAACTCGGATTCAGCAGGATGGCATATGACTGGAGGGCTGAGCATCTGCCCACTTTTCCTGAAGAGATAAGAACGCTGCAGGAGCACGGCATAGAACTGACAGCCGTTTGGCTTTGGGTGGATGCGCGCGCGGCCGATGGATTTCTTCCCGAATATGATATGATTTTTGATACGCTTGTGGAAAAAGGTGTATCAACCCGGATCTGGATTGGAATGCACCAGAATGTATATGAAGATTTGGATGATGATGATAAGGTGTCGCACGTTTCGGAAATCGTTCGCCGCATTCATGAACGGGCACAACAATCGGGCAGTTTGATCTCACTCTATACCCATCAGGGCTGGCTTGGGATTCCGGAAAACCAGATAAGAGTGATACAGGAAACCGGACTCGACGACATTGGCATCGCTTTTAATTTTCATCACAGTCACGCCCAGATTCACCGCTTTGCCGAAGTACTTGACCTGATGATGCCCTGGCTGGAAACCGTCAACCTCAACGGAATGGTATTCAATGGGGACCAAATCCTCGATATCGGAAAGGGAGACTATGAAAAAGAGATGATCCGCCTCTTAATCGATGCCGGCTATACCGGAAATATTGGCATCATCGGCCACACCTACAACGAAGATGTGCGTGAAGTGCTGGAGCGCAATCTGCAGGGCTTACATAAGATACTCGCGGAGATTTGATTTGAAATGCCGGGTGGGCAAAAGGCAGATGGCAGACAAAATGAGACCTGGCAGAGTGCCCCGACAGGTATGGCGGGGCTCCTGCCAGAGTCGGGGGATCTATGACGCAACTCCGGGCCGGCGGCCCGGATTACGTTTGATGCATGTCAGTCATAGTGAGTCCACATTCGTATCACTTTAACGATTTTCTCTTTCTCAAGAACCTGATACACCAACCTGTGCTGAATGTTAATACGCCGGGAATACGCACCCTCCAGATTTCCGACAAGTTTTTCATAAGGCGGGTAATCTTCGAATGGATTCTCTTTTAGTATCTCGATCAGCTCCTCAATCTTTGGCCTTAATCCAGATGAGGAAGCTTTTTTCGCATCTCTCTTTGCTTGATTCGTGTAGACGAGCTTATAATTACTCACCAGTCAAGTTCTTCATCGGTTTCTTCAAGAGGAGTCTGGAGCCCTTCAATAATAGAATCCTGCATACCGGGTATGGACGACAGGTACAGAGTTTCCTGTATAGACCTCCAATCCTCCTCACTGATCAGTACAGCATTGGATCTTTTTCCGGTAATCTGAATAGGTTCGTGAGTTTCAGAGGCTTCGTCCAACAGCCGGTAAAGCTCTTTTCGGGCCTGTGTTGCAGTTAATGTCTTCATAATATCTTTGGGAATTTTGCTTTTTTACCATCTAAACGTACGCTTTTACGTACTTATTATCAACACCATGGAAGGATGCTGACGATAGAAGAGTTTGCAGATTTGCGAAGTACCACAGATCGGATATCGAATATCGGATACCGCCCCAAAGGGATCCCTTACGGGACAAATCGCATATCATTTAAACGGGATTTTAAAAAATTAACCCGAATTCAATAAATGATTTAACTAAGTTATTGATAATTAATATTAATTCATTCTCTTTATTCTGACGTGCACAAAACAGGAGACCTGGCAGAGTTCCCCAACAGGTATGGCAGGGCTCCTGCCAGAGCCCGGGATCTATGGTGCAACTCCGGGTCGGCGACCCGGGGATTCACAAAAGATCTGTAATCACCCTGTAGGCATCGAGGCTGTGTGAAAACTAATGGTGAATTGAATGATTCCGTTTATGATTAAAGGTATCTGATCAATATTTATTCGATAAATTCATGTTAAATTTTCATTTAATTTATCGGTAAAAATAACAGTGCCAGAGGCACGGCAGATCATATAGCCCCGGAATTCCATTCCGGGGTAAGCACACGCGCACAACGATTTAGTGCTGTAGGCACGGCCGATTTACGAGCGCCGGACATATTCCAAACCTCCATAATCGGGCGTACCTATAGTACTGACGATTGACGGGCGTATTTAGACCCGGGGCACTCTTCATGCCACCATTACCGCTTCAATGTGATCTCAATCACACCATTCGCGCCACGAACCCCGTATGCCGCTGCATCACTGCCGGTTACAAGGCGCACACTTCTGATCTCTGCGATATTCAGCGAACGATTCACCTCCGAATAGTTGGTGCCGCGCGGTGCTCCATCAACTACATAGAGCGGATTCGTTTCAGACGTAAAAGAGGATGTTCCACGAACCAGAACATTAATATTATTTCCTGACCCGGTAATCCGAAGCCCCGGTATCCTCTGAAGATAATCCACAAGCTCACGAAAACTGTCCTGACTTTCCTGAACATTGCTCCCGCTTCTCACCCCATAATCGGAAGTTGAACCGCTTGTTCCGCATGATTGCAGGCCGATAAAAAGAAATAAAAAAAGGATGATGGTTACATATTTCATGTCAATGTTACTTTAAAATAATATCTGTTA
>PWLN01000277.1 GCA_003559375.1 Balneolaceae bacterium
CAGCATTTTCTCAATGAACTCCACTCAAAACCAGGCATTGAGTTTAAACCACAAAAAACTTTACTTACTCCCAGCTTGGTAATCCGGGAATCGTCTGTGCGAAAAAAAAGCATAAAAGTGTCTGATGCTGAAAACACAATAATGCACCAATCCACAAATCGATAAATCATGATTTCAATTTGAATTATCAAATTCAATGATTATAGTTTGGCAGTAAAAAATCCGAACTGCTCAAATTCAACCTGTAACATGTTACTTTCTATTTCCAATGAAACTGATGAATAATTTATCCGAAAGGCTGCTACAGCCTGTGTTTTATCTGCTCGTTTTGATCCTGATTGCCGGATGCACCGACAGGCAACAAGGAGAGCAGAGAACCATAATTCTGGCTCATGCCATGCATGCTACTCATCCCGTAACGCTTGGCATGAATTATATGGCAGACAGGCTTGAAGAGATCTCGGATGGCAGAATGGTTATCAAAACCTACCCTACCTCACAACTGGGCGGCGAACGGGAATTGCTTGAACTGGTTCAAATAGGAACAGTGGGAATTACTAAAGTATCTGGTGCAGCACTTGAAAATATTGTTCCTGCCGCCAGGGTATTCAGCCTTCCATACCTGTTTCGGGATGAAGAACATTACAGGAAAGTTGTTGATGGTGATATAGGACGCGAAATTCTTGATGCAGGTATCCCCTTTCGCCTCAAAGGAATCGCCTATTATGATGCCGGATTCAGAAGTTTTTATACGGTAGACCGCCCAATTTTGACTCCCGATGATTTAAGAGGATTAAAAATCAGGGTGCAACCCAGCGTCATGGCTATCAATCTGATACGCGCTTATGGCGGCTCTGCCACTCCTCTTGCATACGGTGAATTATACACCGCTTTCCAGGGAGGTATTGTGGATGGTGCGGAAAATAATCCACCAAGTTTTTTCAGTTCCCGGCATTATGAAGTAACCAACTATTACATAATCAATGAACACACAGCTGTACCCGATTTTCTCGTCATGAATACAGCATTATGGGAAAACCTTACTGAACAGGAGCAGCAGTGGCTACAGCAAGCGGTTGATGAATCCGTAGTATACCAGCGTGTGTTGTGGGACGAATCGGTTCAGGAATCAATGGATGCGGTGAAAGCAGCCGGAGTTGAAGTGATTTATCCTGACAAAGAGCCGTTCAGAGATCGCGTAATGCATATATACGACACATTTCGGGAATCATATCCCGAATTATACCAGCTTGTAGAAAGAATCAGGGCAAAAGAATAGTTTTAAAATATTTCAGCCAACAATTAAATAACTAAACCATGAGAAAAATTGTAGACAAAGTAACACGGAGCGCACTCATCTTTCTGATGTCACTTCTGGTGATAAATGTAGTTTGGCAGGTTTTTTCCAGATACATCCTGAACGCACCCAGTACTTTTACGGATGAACTTGCACGCTTTCTCTTAATCTGGGTCAGCCTTCTTGGAGTTGCTTACCTATCCGGGCAAAATGCCCATATTTCGATTGATCTTTTGCGCAATAAATTGAGCCTCGGATCAAGAATAAAGCTCCGATTTTTAATCGACTCACTTATTATTGCATTCGCTTTATTTGTTCTGGTATTGGGAGGCGGACACCTTGTTTACATTACTTTTGTTTACACCCAATTAACACCAACCCTTCAAATTCCCATGGCCTATATCTATCTGATAGGGCCTTTATGTGGCCTTTTGGTGATCTATTATAAACTTTCCGACATTCGAAGAATGCTGTCGGGCAGATATGATCATCTTGCTACAGAATTTGAAGAAGAAATCGGAAAAGAAAGCATTCAGGCCGGTCCTTAACTAAAATCGGCTTTCGATAATAATATCAATCACAAACCCCTTGTAAACCTGCTCAACCAGCAAAAAAACTAACTCTGCCTTATGGAACTGTTAATTCTTATTCTGAGCTTCTTTATTCTTCTGATAATCGGTGTACCGGTAGGATGGGCTTTGGGGATTTCCGGAATCCTGACTCTTCTTACAAGCCTTGATACTGTCACCGCACTTACGACCTACGGGCAGCAATTTATGACAAGCCTTGACAGTTTTACACTGCTTGCCATTCCATTTTTTATTCTTGCCGGGCAAATCATGAACCAGGGCGGCATAGCTCAGCGTCTTATTGATTTTGCCAAAAGCCTGATCGGGTCACTCCCCGGAGGGTTGGCCCATATCAACGTTGTTGCAGCTATGCTTTTCGGAGCTATTGCAGGATCATCTGTTGCTGCAGCATCAGCTATCGGAAGCATTTTAAATCCCAGAATGGTAGAAGAGGGTTATTCAAGAGAATTCAGCGCTGCTATTAATACAACCTCTTCATCCATGGGATTGGTTATTCCGCCATCGAATATTCTGATCATTTATTCACTTGCCAGTGGCGGCACCTCAATTGCTGCACTATTTATTGCAGGTTACATACCCGGAATTCTTACGGGCCTCATTCTGATGATAATCGCCGGTATCTGGGCCATTCGAAAAAAATTTCCAGTGGGTGAAAAGACCGCAATTAAAAAAATACTGAAATCATTCCTGGCAGCCATACCAAGCCTCTTGTTGTTGATCATTGTTATCGGCGGAATCGTAGCCGGTATCTTCACTGCAACTGAAGCAGCAGCCATAGCTGTTGTATACTGTTTGATTCTCGCTTTCTATTACGGAGAAATCTCAACAAGGGATTTGTCACAAATATTGATGAGCTCCATCTCAACTACATCCGTGGTAATGCTATTGATTGCCGCTTCAATAAGCATGTCGTGGGTGATGTCTTTCGAAAACATGCCACAGGATATTTCCGCAGCATTACTTTCTTTGAGTGATAATAAGATTGTAATCCTGATCATCATCAATCTGATTTTGCTTGTAGTAGGTATGTTCATGGACATGACTCCGGCAGTACTGATATTTACACCGATATTTCTGCCGGTTGTGGCTGAACTTGGAGTAGATCCGGTACATTTTGGCATTATCATGATTATGAATCTTTGTATCGGCATATGTACTCCACCGGTGGGTACGCTGCTCTTTGTAGGGGTGAGTGTGGCCCAGACAACTATTGTAAAGGTGATCAGACCGCTTCTTCCATTATTTGTCGGTATGCTGATTGCCCTGCTACTGGTTACATTCTGGGAAGATATCAGCCTTTTCCTGCCAAGATTATTTGACCTGATGTAGATGATATTGTGGGAAAAAACGGTTTATTAATACACAGATGTACAGCAGTGCCTATGGTATAAACAAATCCTTCCAAGCCTGAGTTTGATTAAAAAAATGCCTTTTGTGACGTGTAGAAATCCGGGGCTACAAAATCAGTCATCCGCAAGCGGATTTTTTATAATTCAGTACCATATCAGATCACTCAAATAAAAATAAGCTAACTCTAATAAAAACCTTAGCACTTCGGGAGGGGAGGCTCGTCATCATCATTTTTAAATCGGACTCAGGATCCAAGGAACAACTCGTCAGATGACTCCCATATACGAGGCAATAGGTGATTCGAATCTTCGTTTTTCAGTGAAGGGTATTGATTAGTGGCTCATCTTTTGCACGCGTAAGCGATATCCATCTGGCATAAACAACTCCTGTGAGCAATCCCTCGACAAAGGTTTTCCTGTACGCTTGAAATCCCCCCAACCCCCTTTAAAAAAGGGGGAGTTTATTCGGGATTGGTTTTC
>PWLN01000079.1 GCA_003559375.1 Balneolaceae bacterium
AGCATGATACTATTGGCGATCGGTTTCCTGTTCAGATAAAACCGGGGTTTTGCAATAACAGCATAGAACCCATTCATCGTCCGGGATCTGTTTTTATCAGAAAGTAATCCTCGGATCTATAGAGAATCACCACGCTTATCCGCCGATACTTTTACCGGCATCCTTATCATTGATAAAGAATAACCCTTATACGTTACGAAAAATTCTTTTGCGGGTTTCAAAGTCCGCTTGCGGACTTGAATGAGCGTTTTATATTGACATTTGGAGGTCTTAAAATGGCTATAAGACTACTCAAAATAAAATTGAACCGATAATCATGGATTCAGTAAGCCTTACCTCCTTTAATTTCCTCAACCACGGCAGGATCAAGCAGAGTGGATACATCACCCATATCCTCCGCTTCTTTGGCTGCAACTTTGCGTAAAATTCTCCTCATGATTTTCCCTGATCTTGTTTTAGGTAATCCTGGTGCTATCTGAATCAGATCCGGCTTTGCAATCGGGCCAATTATTTTTGTCACCAGATTGTGGATTTCCTTTTTAAATGCCACCGGATCGTTAGGGTCGTTCTCGCAGATCATGAAAGCGTAGATTCCCTGCCCTTTGATATCGTGCGGATATCCAACAACAGCTGATTCCACAATGTTCGGATGTTCATTAATTGCATTTTCAATTTCGGCAGTTCCCAGTCTGTGTCCCGATACATTGAGTACGTCATCCACCCTTCCGGTAATACGATAGTAACCCTCAGGATCGCGCCGGCAGCCATCGCCGGTAAAGTAATAGCCTTTATATGAGGTCATATACGTTTTCAGGTAACGTTCATGATCGCCCCATACCGTGCGTGCAATCCCCGGCCAGGGGTATTTCAGACAAAGATTCCCGCTTACCCCATTCCCCTGGATTTCCTTTCCATTTTCATCCATCAGCACAGGAAAGATTCCCGGAAGCGGCAACGTTGCAAATCCTGGCTTCGTGGGTGTAATTCCGGCAAGCGGAGAGATCATGATTCCGCCAGTCTCCGTTTGCCACCATGTATCTACAATGGGGCAGCGGCCTCCACCAATATGGTCATTATACCAGTGCCAGGCTTCTTCATTGATTGGTTCGCCCACCGTGCCAAGCACTTTCAGTGAACTCAGATCATACTTTTGTACATATTTGATATCATAGCTCATAAGTGCCCGTATCGCTGTGGGCGCCGTATAAAAATGTGTAATTCTGTACTTTTCTACCACTTCCCAAAAACGTCCGGCATCGGGATAATTGGGCACTCCTTCAAAAATGACTCCGGTTGCACCGTTAAACAGCGGGCCATAAATAATATATGAGTGGCCTGTTATCCAACCCGCATCTGCGGTACACCAGTAAACATCTTCTTCTGATACCTGGAAAACATTCCGGAAGGTATAACTCGTATAAACCATATATCCGCCACAGGTGTGCAGCACTCCTTTTGGCTTTCCTGTTGAGCCGGATGTATACAGAATAAAGAGCGGATCTTCAGCGTCCATTTCCACCGCTTTATGCACTTTTGAAGCATTACGGATCAGCATATGCCACCATTCATCACGGCCCTCCACCCAATCGATATCGCGGTTTGTACGCTGACACACGATAACATTCTTAACCGTAGGGCAACTTTTCAGCGCTTCATCGGATATGTCTTTCAGCGGAACATGTTTATCCCCGCGACGTAATCCGTCGTTTGTAATCAGCATCTTGGCATCACAATCCTGGATGCGCTCAGCTAATGATTGTGCCGAAAATCCCGCAAATACGATAGAGTGAACAGCGCCTATCCTGGCACATGCCAAGGCCGATATAATTAATTCCGGAGTCATCGCCATGTAGATGCAAACACGATCACCTTTTTGAATACCCTTCTCCTGAAGTACGTTAGAAAAACGGCATACATCATCATAGAGTTGACGATAGGTTATGGTTCTGCGAAAACTGTCGGGGTGATTCGGCTCAAATATAAATGCAGTTTTGTTTCCGATCGTATTCAGATGCCGGTCGAGCGCATTTTCGGTAATATTAAGTTTACCGCCTTCAAACCATTTAATATCACCTTTTTCAAAACCTCCTGAGTGTACATTATCCCAGCTTTTACGCCAGTAAAATGTACCTGCTTCATGTTCCCAAAATTTTAGCCGGTCAGTTTCACTCTGGTTGTAAATCTGGTTGTATTCTTCAAAGGATTTAATGTTGAGCCACATAATGGTAGATTTGTTTTCGTTTTAATATTCAATTTTTCCTGGCGCTTCAATGTTGACGTTTTTTAAACCCATTTTCAAGTATTTTTTAACCAGCTTTCAAATTTTCTCGTGAAGTGAATGATTGCCGGAATGTCAAGGCTCGCCTGAAGGTTCATCTGATACTGATTCCAGCTCCATATTCGTCAATAATTTGGGACTCAACAACTATGTACACAAATTCTGTTATCGAAAACTGGTTCAAAAAAAAGGGCTGGTCTCCATTTCCATGGCAGCAAAACGTTTGGGCTGCATTCCTTGAAAACCGGTCAGGGCTACTGAACGCGCCTACCGGCAGCGGTAAAACGTTCGCCCTGTTTATACCTGCACTGATACGGTGGATGGAAACAAATTCCAGAGACTATCTGCAAAAAAAGAATAATGGTTTACAAGTGATTTGGATTACTCCGCTGCGTGCACTTGCTAAAGATATTGAGCTGGCCATGCAAAAAACCGTTGATGAACTTGGAATTCCATGGCTGGTTCAGAGAAGAACAGGGGATGTCTCTCCATCAATAAAACAAAAACAAAAAAAACAAATGCCGGAAGTACTCATTACTACTCCGGAAAGCCTTCACGTATTGCTGGCCCAAAAGAATTATCCATATTATTTTTTAAGCCTCAAAACTGTTGTGGTAGATGAATGGCACGAGCTGCTCGGCTCAAAGCGGGGCACACAAACCGAGCTGGCCCTTTCACGCCTTAAGGGATTGAATCCCGGCCTGCAGCTTTGGGGTATATCTGCAACTATCGGAAACCTGAATGAAGCATTTGATGTGCTGATGGGCATACCTTCCCCGGAGAATTCGGTAGTCATTAAAGCGGATGTACAGAAATCTATCGAGGTAAATACATTGATCCCTGATGATGTAGAAAAATTTCCCTGGTCGGGCCATCTTGGCACCAAACTTCTACCCAAACTTCTGCCAATACTTGAAAAAAGCGGCTCTAAACTCATTTTTACAAATACCCGTGCACAGGCAGAAATCTGGTTTCGTCAAATTCTCGATGCCAGGCCGGAACTTGCAGGAACCATAGCCCTTCATCATGGTTCTCTTGACCGGAATATCCGCGAATGGGTGGAAGAATCCCTGCATAGCGGTCTGCTCACCATCGTTGTCTGCACTTCAAGCCTGGATCTCGGTGTTGATTTTACACCAGTTGATACGGTAATACAAATCGGCAGCCCTAAAGGTGTGGCAAGGTTTATACAACGAGCCGGCAGAAGCGGGCACCAGCCCGGTTCCTTAAGTACAATCTGGTTCGTGCCAACTCATGCCCTTGAACTGATTGAGGCTGCTGCTTTAAAAAATGCGGTGAGTGAAGAAAATGTTGAAAACAGAATCACCTATCTCAAACCCTATGATGTACTGATCCAGTATTTAGTTACACTTGCTGTTTCTGATGGATTTAAACCCGACACCATTTTCAGTGAAATAAAAAGAACATTTGCCTAT
>PWLN01000436.1 GCA_003559375.1 Balneolaceae bacterium
CGTCTGTAATTCTGAGCTCTTCCACATCTGCACAAAAAACGGCTTTTAATGAACCAAATTTTTCCAAAAGGTTTTTTGCCCTGCCGGGGCCGATACCGGGAAGCCCCTGAAGGATAAAGAGCTGTTGTTGAGCTGTATTCTTGCGTTTGGCCGGGGCCGGGCGGGAATGAGATTTATTCTTTGGCCGCCTTGTAACGTCACATTGCCCGGCTGCAGCCATCATTAACCAGGCCGTTTCTTTTTGGGAAGCGGATCGAAATACAGGAAGGTTAAATTTGAGAGTCAGGCTGATCAGGGCGCCCTGCAAGACCTCTCTTTTTATCCCGATGTTTTTCAAATCACTAAACGTTCCTTCCAGGATTAATGCAGCATACTTTTTGGCAGCAGCAAGTTGTACTGCCTGCCGGAAGAGCCGGCCGTCTTTTATTGACTGTGTGAAATCATGAAGCGTTTTCCGTTCAATAAGCAGATGATTGTCAATAAGATAATCTCCGGGTTTGAGATTACCTGTTTCCAGCTGTACTCCCGGATGTTCTTGCAAAGCTGCAATAAGCTGCCTGTTCTTTGTTTCGCGATAGTCCATCAGGATGTTCATGATTTTTCATTATTTCTAGGAGATCCCTCTGGCATAGCCATCCCGATGGGGCACTCACTCACTCCGTTCGCCTGCAAAAGTCTTGTACGGCGGACAGGTTCGCTCGGTCGGGATGACAGGTAAACCGGGGGTGACTTGGCGGCGCAGATAAATCCCGGCATGCCGCAATCTTTATGCGCCGCCTTTTTAATAAAAACACCCCTGTCTTCCCGAGCGAAGGCCTTTGTAGCGATAGCGTAAAAGGCCGAAGTCGAGGGATCTCCCTTCATGAGTGTAATTCAAATTAGAATTAAATGTTTTACAATAGGCACAAATGGTTAGATGTAAATACAATCTATATATATGAACCATTATTTGAGAAATCCTTACAATTTTTCTCACCTGTCCTCAAAATGAAACTGAAAAACCATCCGAGTGGGACAATGATGAATGGACATGGGGGAGATTGTTTTGGATCAAATTCGTACGGTGGATAAAAACAGGCTGATCAAAAATCTTGGCTCTGTAAGCCCAGCAGCCCAAGAAAAAGTGCTCAGTGTGCTTCAGGAAATGTTTTCTCCTTAAGAAAGTTCCTCATCTGTTTTCTTTGGCCCGTGCCACTACGCTGTCACCCCTCCATCTTAGATTACCATCAATGAGTACCGCTTTGCCGGTGCTATCATCAAGATGGACGGGCTTGCAGCTGAAAGGCACCCCATTGTTGTTGACATGATCGCCCTCTGCTTCCGGTTTTCGCAACTATGAAAACCCCGGCGGAGGGCATCATTACCTTACATATGTACATACATCAAAAACGGCCCTTTCACAGCCGGATTTGTATGATATTGAACCATGATGCAGTATAAATCAGAAAAAGGATAAACGTTGCCATGAACGTACTGACAAAAGAAAATTATAAAGAGAAAATCGAATCGATGACCCCTGACGACTGGAAACCTCTTCTGGATCTGATCCCGGTTATTGAAAAGACAGAATCGTTTTATACAGCGGGAACAATATCATATCAGGACGAAGATATCGTCGAAATCGGCCGTTCAATACAAAACCCTGTCATTCATACCTTCAGGGAAATTGTATATCAAATACCCATCATCATTGATTTTGGCTGGGCTCAATGGGATGAAGGGAGTGAACTCGCCGGCAATCCGGACACAGATTATGATTTCATCGACATCCCCACAAAATGCAAACTGATCACGGCTTTTGTCCGGAACGACCGATTCTGCGAAGGGGTACTGGCTTCATGTTTTGAAGATGGCATAATATTAAAAATTCTCAGATCTATACGGAATCAGATAGGTGATGCCAGTTGATTGTGGTGAGTTTTTAGCATCTATTATTCCGGCTGTTCAATTTTTCACCCTAAGCTTCATTTTCAAATCAACTATTTCGCATATCTTTATAACATCACCCATTGGCTTCCAGAGATTGAACTTAATCTGCTTGATTCATTAAATCCGGTACAACATCATGCCTCAACCCAACCCGAATCCCGCATCCCGCATCCGCACTTTCATCGTCCGTCTGTTTTACATTCTGATTGTTATCGCGGTTGCTGCCATCGCATTCCTGCTGGTTATCTATGAAATCCGCTATGAAGCGCCACAGCCGGCTCCTCTTGTCACCGAATTTACTTTTACGGAAAAGAGTGATGGCTCCCATGATGGATTTGTACTGCTGCCCGTTCCGCAACAGATTGAAACCAGAACCGGGTTTTATGACCTACCGGAGGTGATCCGGTTCGTGGCTCCTGCCGAAATGCACTCCCTGATATCAGGTGCTTTGCTGAGGTATCTTAATGCCGATTCTGCACCCGCATCAGGAATGGCTCACATACGCGCTCAGATCAATTCAGATCTGCCGCGTGAAGGGTACCGGCTCATCATCAGCCCGTCAGGCATTGATATTGAATATGCCAGCCATCCCGGACTCTATTATGGGGTTAGCACTTTGGGCCAGATCCACAGGCAACACAACGGACGTTTGCCCGCGCTGGACATCACCGACTGGCCCGATCTGCCGGTTCGCGGTATGATGCTCGATATATCACGCGATAAAATACCCACCATGGAAACCCTCTATGAAGCTGTAGATATGCTTGCCATGCTCCGGTACAACCACCTCCAGCTCTATGTGGAGGGTTTATCTTTCGCTTACCCCTCATTCCGGGATCTGTGGGAAGCTACCGAAACCCCGGTAACGGGTGAGGAGATGCAGCTGCTGGAGCAGTATGCGGCTGAGCGGATGATTGAACTGGTGCCCAATCAGAATATGCTGGGGCACATGGCTGCATGGCTGGAAACAGACCACTTTGCACACCTTGCTGAATGTCCGGACGGTTTTCTGCTGATGGGTTTGATTGAACACAATTCCACACTGGATCTCTCCAATCCGGAAAGCCTGGAATTAGTAAAACAGATGACCGATGACATACTCCCCTTTTTCAGTTCGGGCCTGTTTAATGCAAATCTCGATGAACCCTTTGAACTGGGCCAGTGTAATACCCGCGAACTGGCGGCTGAACGGGGCGGGCCAGGATTTCTCTATCTTGATTTTTTGAAGGAAATCAACAGCTATGTCCGGGAAAACCACGGAAAACAGATGATGATCTGGGGCGATATCGCTGCCAAGCACCCGGAGATCATCCCGCAGATTCCTGAGGATATCATTCTGATTGAATGGGGATATGAATCGGTACATCCGTTTGATGAACATGCGGCGCGGCTGAGTGAGGCGGGTCTGCCGTTTTTGCTTGCACCCGGCACCAGCAGCTGGACCACCTTTACCGGCCGAACCGATAACATGATTGGAAATATTGACACCGCAGTGGAAGCGGCACTGAAACATGGCGCCCTTGGGATACTGCTTACCGATTGGGGAGACCTGGGCCACTGGCAGTACTGGCCTGTGAGCTGGGCGCCCATCACAAACGCTGCGGCCATAAGCTGGAATGTTGAGAGCCGGAATGTGCTGCCTCTAACCGATTATTTAAATATGATGATCTTCCGCGATGTATCCGGAGAAATGGGATCCATCATGCTGGACCTTGGCCGGTACAATCAATTCGAAGAGTTTGCCATGGTGAATATAGATCGGAAGAGCA
>PWLN01000025.1 GCA_003559375.1 Balneolaceae bacterium
AAGGTGGATACCCGCGAATTACCAGCAATGCCCACGAACTGGCGCTTACCGTGCATTACGAAACCGGGCTGCTCAACATAGCCGAATGGGCTGAACATCTGCGTAAAATGCCGCAGGAAATTATACAGTTTTTAAAGGATGTTCCGGTGGTGTGGGATGATATTCATTTTATAGATGGATATCCGGGAGATTACTCAGTGCTGGCCCGTCGCTCAGGATCAGCTTATTATGTTTCCGGCATCAACGGCAAAGAGGAAAACAGAAACATACGTTTTACCCCTGATTTTCTCGAACCCGGGAATTATGAAGCGACGTATTATCTGGATGGTGAAGAAAAGCAGAGTTTCAGGTTTGATACGAAAACAATGAAATACAATGAAGAGATTAACATTGAAATGATTCCGTTTGGCGGATTTGTAGTTGTGCTCACACCTTTGCCGTGAGCACAACAAAACACACCCGATATAAGATCGCAACAAAATGCTTTGTTTATCGGACATCCCAACGGGGAGTTTTATGATTATTCAAAAATTGGGATGATATGGTTTAAAACGAAAGTGACGAAAAAAATACAAAGAGGAAAAGAATATGAAATGGTTTTTTATATGTACATTAATAGTAATTCTTTTTGGTTTCTGTGCAGATCAACCTAAACATGAACCGGTAAAAATAATTTTCGACACAGATTTCGGCGGTGATGCCGATGATTTGGGGGCATTGGCTATGTTGCATAATTTCCACAACCGTGGCGAATGCGAATTGCTTACGGTGATGCTATGGAATACCGAAGAGTACGCTGTGCCGGCGGTTGATGCTGTAAACCGTTATTATGGCAATCCCGGAATTCCCATTGGAACAAGAAGCAGGGAACCCCACCGGCTTGACTGGCAGCATGCCAAACCAATCGCCGATGCTTTGCCTCATGAGTTTACAATTGAGGATGTGCCCCTGGCCTTAAATCTGTACAGAAAAATACTGGCTGAACAGGAAGGTCAAAGTGTTGTAGTCGTTACCACCGGTCCGCTTGCCAATATCAAAAACCTCATTGAATCAGGACCTGATGATTATTCTCCGTTGACCGGCAAAGAACTTATCGAACAAAAAGTAAAGAAATTTTCAATTATGGGAGGACAGTTCCCGGAAGGTGAATGGGAATGGAATTTTTGTGGAGATATGGAAGGGGTTACCAAATTCGTCATCGAGAACCTCACTGTACCCATTGTTTTTTCAGGATACGAATTAGGTGTGCAGATAAAAACGGGTCCCCGCTTGATCGAAGCAGGAAAAGACTCCCCGTTATATATAGGGTACAAACATTTCAGCAGGCACGCACCCTGGATGAATGAGTACTACCGGGAAGGAAAGATCACCCCAAACTCTACCTACGATCAGACGTCTGTGTTATATGCTGTTCGGGGTGGAGTAGGGAAATATTGGGAAAAAATAGAAAACGGCATTTGTGTGCCGGATGATACCGGGGGTAATTATTGGAAAGAGGTAGACGATGAAAATACAAACCACGCATACCTTGTACTTCTAAAAACCCCCGAAGAAATGGAGGACATCATTTATTCATTTATGCTGGATAATTTTTAAAAAGTGACTCTGCATCGGTTACGAACGGTCCCGATAGATATCTCATTAGCGTCTACTTAAGAAATATTATCTGTTTGTTTTCTTGAGATTTACAGTGCGGGGCGAGGTGGGAACCATCTTATGATCTAAAGATATTAAGAGAAAAACAAGACTATCTAAATTGAATGGATTTTGTTTAAACCCAGCCAAGATGGACCCCACTTTGCCGACGCGCATGTTAACTTGACGCCAATGCGATAGATATC
Source organism: Balneolaceae bacterium (assembly GCA_003559375.1). Lineage (GTDB taxonomy): Bacteria > Bacteroidota > Rhodothermia > Balneolales > Balneolaceae > Rhodohalobacter. Next base: position 1,842 of record PWLN01000025.1, read on the forward strand.
GGGATCGGTTGCTGGAAGGTGGCAATCCTCATCGCAACCGGTTGCAACCAATACTAACCGATAGAAACCGATTAAACTACACTGAATTCTATCGTTTTGTCCTTCCGATAACAATCGGGAAGTTTTTTCATAAATTTAGTTCCGGCTATGCCGCGTTGTGGTCATGCTCATAATAATTTTTTTAAGCATACTTGTAACCTTTTCTTGTCAACAAAAACCGGACGAGGATACGATGAAGGTCGTTGTTTTTACCAAAACCGATGGATACCGGCACGACTGCATCCCCGAAGCAGTCCAGGCATTGGAGCGGCTTTGCAGGAGAAATAATTGGAACATGGTTCACACAGAGGATTCTCTTTTCTTCTCTAAATCGAATCTGAAATCTGTAGATGTTGTGGTATTCCTTCAGACCATTGGCAATATTCTTGCTAATGCGCAGAAACAGGCGATCGAAGAATTTGTAATGGATGGTGGTGGTTTGGTAACAATACACACCGGAACCGCCACTGAAAACGAATGGCCGTGGTTTTCAGAAGCGATCGGGGCAAAATTTATCGGACATCCTCCTGTGCAGAGCGGCAAACTCATCATCGAAGACCGAAGCCATCCGGGCACGGCATTCTTTCCGGATTCCGTATGGATAATTGAGGATGAGTGGTACAGCTTCGACCGGAATCCGCGCCAGGAAGTCCATGTCCTTATTTCCATCGATGAATCGAGCTATGATGTAGACGATAATCGCTGGTTTGAAGGTGTAAATCAGCGCATGGGTGACCACCCATTGGTGTGGTATAAAGTGGTAGGTAAGGGAACAGTCTTCCAAACGGCGCTCGGGCATACGGCGGAACTTTATTCGGACTCTTTGTTTATAAAACACCTGGAGGGTGCCTTAATCTGGTCTGCAGGGGTGAAGTGACCTAATGGGCTTAGAAAAAAACTTAATGTAAAAACACCTTTTCAAGTATTCAAACATTTAAAATAACTGAAATATGAAAACAATATATCTTTTTTTGTTGGCCATTATCCTTTTTGCATCTTCATGTATACAAACTTCAGGTATGCACCTACGAGTTTTCGTCTTCACCGACATCAACATCGATGCGGGGGACCCCGACGACCGGCAATCACTCGTCCACTTGCTATGGTATGCCGATGAGCTTAGAATTGAGGGCATTGTTCCCGACCGCTGGGATGCACGTGGCTTAGAAGCGTGTAAAATGGTGGTGGAAGAATATGCCAAAGATTATATAAACTTTGATTTAGACAAACAGAGGTATCCAAGTCCTTCTTCTGTTGAAAGTACACTGACTATTAATAAGGATGATGCGATCAAACGCTTCAAAGAAGCTGCATCAGACCGGAGCAGCCCGCTTTACGTTCTTATTTGGGGCAACATGGTAAACTTTGGGGAAGCATTGAGCCAAAACCCCGGATTAAACGAAAACATTAGAGTGATTACCATTGCAACCAATTTGATGAAGGAAGAGCACATTCAATATTTGCCCGAACACTGGGAAAAAACTGATAAACCATGCACCCAATACAACTGGAACGGTTTCGGCCGTAACGAGATATACAATTGAATGGGATTATTCTAACCCTTGCAATACATGGGAAAATCATGTCGATATGGCTGACCATGCCATAAGCACACTTGAAAAAGTGCGCCCCGAGATGTATAGCGCGTTGTTAAATAAGCTCAACTCTATTTATAAACTGAAATAACTAAACAATTATGAATAAAAAAAATCTCTTTGTAATTCTTTTCTTTGCATTAATGACGGGTAACTCACTTGCAATGGAAAATTCCCTTTACTGGCGTATAGATAATGAAAAAGCAATTGTTTGGGATGT
>PWLN01000429.1 GCA_003559375.1 Balneolaceae bacterium
GAATATTGATATCAATCATAAGATCAGCTAAACCGGATCATGAAAAATATACCTTTCATCAAATTCAATATTGAAACTGCGAAGCATCTTTAGGTATTCCTCTCGAAAACTCATTGTATTATGATGTTTCTCATGATTTCTTATATATCGTATTACCGAATCCAGATGTGAATGACTGTAAGAAAAAGAACCAAAACCTGGCTGCCATTCAAAACGATGCTCCAGGCGATTCGATTCATTTAGCCATTTTGATGATTTTGCTTTAACCGATTTCATCACATTAGAAACCGATAAAGAAGGCTTGATTCCAATCAAGCAATGTACATGGTCATGCATTCCATTAATGATGTTCGTTTTGCAACCGGTTTCATTAATAAGATTGCCTAAAAAGGCAAAGGTATCATGTTTCAGGGATTCTTTAAGCAGGGCTTTTCGATATTTTACACCGAAAACGGTTTGTACATACATTTGAGAATAGGTATTTGCCATATAGGAATAGATTCAGTTTTATTGTTGACTTTATATATATGAACCCGATTCAGGCAATTGCTTACATTTTTTTTGAAAACATGGATTAATTCGGGGAATTCCGGGGCTATCCCAAAGGGATGGCTATGCCACAAAATCGTTCGTGCCTACGGCACTAACTCATCATCTGGCGTCTTAAACCCATGGATAAATCCATGGGCTATACAATCTGTCGTGCCTCTGGCACTGGAGTATCAGATGAGTGCACTGCCCGGGAATGCTGCATAAGCAATCCTTTCTGAGAAATCCGGGGCTATCCCTGTGAATTGCATACCGCAAAATATGCCCCCAACAATCTATTATGTTGAAAACCGATTTTCTGGCTGTACGATTTCCCTTGGATTGCGCCGTTTTTTCTAAACAATCCACCTCACGGGTCTCCAAATCTATGGCATAGCAATCCCTTTTCGTTAACCCCGTGATTCCATAAAACAATCCGCATCGCGGATGAACGATCTTATAGCCCCGTGATTTATCACGGGGTCTGAATGCAGCCCATCAAACCGTAAGTACCGTAGGTACGCCCGATTGCGGGGATTTGGGTTATGTCCGACACCCGTACATCATCCGTGCCTACGGCACTATTTCATTATCTGGGTCATTAAACCCATGGATAAATCCATGGGCTATACGATCTGTCGTGCCTCTGGCACTGGGGTATCAGATGAGTGCACTGCCCGGGAATGCTGTATAAGCAATCCTTTCGGAAAATCTGGGGCATTTTTATTAAAAGTCCCTTGGGTATTACGGACTTATCCGAATGTTGTGATTAATCATCCAAATGATCATCATCCGCTGGTTCAGAGGCGATCACTTTTGTTAATGCGGAGGCTATCAGCCCGGTCGGGACAGAAATCAGGCCCAGGCCAATCATCAGAATAACAAATGTAAACAGCCTGCCACCCAATGTAACCGGGTACACATCACCGTAACCCACCGTGGTAAGGGTAGCTACAGCCCACCAAAGGCTGTGAAATACAGATTTAAAAGATTCAGGCTGTACAGGGTTTTCAAAATAATAGATCCCTATGCCGGAAACATATAACAGAAAACTTATCAGTATCAGAAAGATGACAAGTTCCTGTTTGATGGATTGAAATGTGTTGATAAGCCGGTTCATGGCAACATTGTACCTGCCCAGTTTCAGGATTCTCAGTAACCGGAGCAACCTGAACACACGAAGCGAACGGAGGTCAAAACCAAGTGTAAGATAGAATGGCAGAATTGCGAGCAAGTCAATTATTCCATAAAAACTGAAAATAAATGACTTCTTTTTTTCAGCCGCATATATTCTGAGAAGGTACTCCATTGTAAAAATGCCAACAGAAAAAACTTCAAACCAATAGTGAAATTTTTAAACACCGGATCGGTATCAGGCAATGTTTCCATCGAAATGCTGATGAGCGAAAGAATAATGAGGACTTTGATAAACAGTTTAAATGCCTTGACTGCTGATGTTTCTTCTCCAACAAGATACTGAATTCGGGTTTGCAGTTTGGATGCCACAATTCAGCTATGTCGATAATGATGTGATTTGATGCAAGGGTTAAGGTTCGAGGTTTCAGATCGCACATCTAAGACCGTAAATCGTGTATCGCACATTTCATCGTCTTAACCCGCTTCTACGCTGACAGAAGCCCCGGTAACTGCACCGGGGCGTGCTGTCAGGTTTTTGATCCGTTATTTCTTTACTCCGTTTCCCAGATCATGACCACGTGCTCGCCACGTGAATTTATAGAACCACGATACATTCCCAGGGTGTTCATTTGCATGGAGATATTACCCTTGCGGTCAACGGCCACAAAACCGGCATCACCGGGATTAAGGCGCTCGGTCAATACATAATTCATGGCGTCATCGACTGAGGTATTCCGGAATTCCATGTAATTGGCAATGGTATTGGCTGATACATTACGCATAATCTGCTCTCCCCAGCCGGTGGCAGAAATCGCAACGAGGTGATTGGCAAATGTTCCTGAACCAATGATTGGCACATCACCAACACGGCCGAACCGTTTGTTGGTCATGCCGCCGGTTGATGTGGCCGCAGCAAGTCTACCGCCTGCATCGAGCGCAACGGCACCAACAGTACCGAATTTGTCGCCCTCAAGCCACTCCTCATGATACTGGAAGGCATTATCAGGTTGTGTACGCCGCCACTGTATGTACCGGGAATCGGTATGGAAATAGTCATTATCAACACGCTCCACACCGGTTTGACTGGCAAATTCTTCGGCTCCGGAGCCCGAGAAAAAGATATGCGGCGATTCTTCCATTACGATACGGGCCAGTGATACTGGATTCTTTACTGTTGTGAGCCCTGTGAGAGCCCCCGCGGCCAGGGTACTGCCATCCATGATAGCTGCATCAAGTTCATGCTTGCCTTCAGAAGTGAATACGGAACCGTGTCCTGCGTTAAAGAGCGGATTGTCCTCAAGATTACGCACTACCGCTTCCACGGCATCAAGTGCTGAACCGCCTTCCCTTAAAATGATTTCACCAACTCGCAATGCCTGTCTTAACCCATCGTAATACTGCTGTTTCAATGAATCGGGCATATCCGGTGAGATGGTTCCTGCACCACCATGCAGCGCCAGTGCCCAGTCTGTTTGATTACCGGGATTGTTCTGGGTTTGACCACAGCCGCTCAGCAGAAGGAATGTTAGCAGGATGATTGTGAGGGGGAGGTGGATGTTTGGTTTCATTTTATTAGTCTTGAGTAGTGAGTTTTTAGTTTTGAGTGTTTAGTTTTTGATGCCTAAATGGTTGAGGCAATGTATGGGGTGATTTTATTAGATACGGTTCCCGTTTATTGAGAAAGAACGGGTTTCATTTTAATAGTCTTGAAAATAGAGTCATGAGATTGTATTGTAGACCATCCCTGATGGCAGAGCACAAACGAGACGTTTGTGCTATCATGGAATCTGCCCTTGACCTGCCACGATTGGAGGTCCTTCGGACGCTTCAATGTGGCTGAGGTGGGACGCTTGCGCCATCATCATAGAGCCGGTCCCTATTACAGGGTACAAGCGAGACGTTTGCGCCATCCTGGACTCAAAACTCAAAACTCAAAACTCAAAACTCAAAACTCAAAACTCAACCCCTTATTCCTTCTTCTCCTGCGGCCTGAATGTTTCCAGGAACTCGATC
>PWLN01000294.1 GCA_003559375.1 Balneolaceae bacterium
ACAATGAGATATGCCTTATATGCTCAACAAATCTAATCAGATCATGCCATGAATCGAAATAATAAAACTTCCAGTTTAATGGCCTTCTCAAAGATCCTGGCAGCGGGAATGTTTGCAGTTTGTGTCATTTTTATGAAACAAACAGATGTAGCCGTGCCTGTCTGGAATAGTCCAGACAGCCTGAATGGTTATTTGTCAGCCGACGATGATAATGAACAAGCCATCGAAAATCTGAGGGCATTTGCAAAATTGTATGGCTATGTAAGGTATTTTCATCCGAGTGACGAGGCAAGTGCCATTGACTGGGAGCGTTTTGCAATTTACGGGGCGGAGAATATGATACATGCCGAAAGCCGGGATGATCTGAAAAAGAGGCTTTCTGCCCTCTTTCAGCCTATCGCACCTTCTGTCCGTATCTATTCAGAGGGGGACCAGCCACCGGCGCCACCGGCCATGTTGATGCCCGGTGATGTGACCGGGCTCGACCTCGTTGCGTGGCAGCATCGCGGAATAGGAATGGGAAATCGCGGGCCATACCAGAGTATTCGCATAAACCGGGAAACCGATATCCCGGATTCGCCGGGTTTTGGAACCATTTTACAATTGGTAAACGCTTCACCTTATCGCGGAATGGAAATCAGGCTGGAAGCTTCCGTGAAAACAGAAGTGTCAGGCAGTGGGAACCAGGCACAACTTTGGCTCAGGATAGACCGGCCAGACAGCCAAAGGGGTTTCTTCGACAATATGAGTGACCGCCCGATAACTTCATCTGACTGGCAGAGCTACAGTATTACCGGTACTGTAGCCGATGATGCCGAAAATATCGTATTTGGCGGATTTTTAAATGGAAACGGTAAGGCATGGTTCGATAATTTTACATTATCGGTCCGCGACAGGGAAGCTGCTGAATGGATACCGGTTTCATTTGATAATCCGGCATTTGACGAGGGTTAATCGGGTAATCCGCCTGTTGGATGGGTAGGAAGATCAGATTTCTACCGGTTTGTTACAACCGGCTCCGTAGCCTATGTGGGGGATCAGTCGCTCATGATCGAATCATTAGACCGAACAAGGGCAGCTGAGCCTCTTTTTGATGTTCACCCCGCCGCGGGTGAAGTGGCAGAGCGTTCACTGGGCAGGGGCCTTGCCGCCCAAATTCCGATAGCGCTTTACAGCAGAAATGGCCGTACACTGAATCCCGAACCGGTTTCAACATTGCCGCTGCTGCAGTCAGAACTCCAAAAAATATCCATCAATACCCTCACTGCTGCTGACAGTGCCCTTCGTTATGCCAATGTCATCATCGCATGGAATATCTTCCAGCACTTTTATCCATATTTTGATGTGGTGGCTGCCGATTGGGATGCCGTGCTTACCGAAACCTTAACCAGGGCATCCAACAGTAGTAATGAAAAAGACTACCTCCAAACTCTGCAGTGGATGGTTGCACAATTGGAAGACGGACATGGCTATGTTCAGCATCCGATTCTCCGGGAATATGCCGGCCTGCCATTCCTGGTGGACGCTGTTGAGGAGAGAATCATCATTACTGCATTAGGCGCTGATGTGGAAGAAAATGCATGTGTTAAAAGGGGAGATATTGTAATCTCTGTTGATGAAGTGAGAGCAGGGGAGGTGCTCCGGGGTTCAAAAAAATACTTTTCAGGGTCGCCACAGTGGAAAATGTACCGGGCTTTAATTGATTTCGGGCTCGGCCAACGCGGAACAGAGGCTGCCCTGGTACTGGAACGGCAGGGAACAAGGGTGGAATGCCAGGTTGCCAGAAACAGGAACGGAATGATTGAAGAGACGCGTCCGGCTCTGATAGAAAAACTGCATGATGGCATCTACTATGTTGACCTTGGCAGAACCTCGATGGAGTCATTCAATGCGGAATTACCTGAACTCGCAGAAGCGGATGGCATTGTATTCGACCTGCGCGGTTATCCCAACAACACTCATGGTGTGCTCCAGCATCTTTCGGCAGATACACTGTCATCTGCAATCTGGCAGGTACCCATGCAGATCTATCCTGACCAGGTGGATTTGGTCGGTTATGATTCATCCGGCCGCTGGGCACTCGAGCCTGCAGAACCGCACCTGCAGGGTAAAATTGTTTTTCTTACCGACGGACGGGCAATCAGTTATGCGGAAAGCGTGATGGGTATTGTGGAGCACTATCAGCTTGGCGAAATTGTGGGTCAGCCGACCGCAGGCGCAAACGGGAATGTGAACCCCTTTTCACTGCCCGGTGGTTATCGTGTTTCGTGGACAGGTATGCGGGTCATCAAACACGACGAATCGCAGCATCACCTCATCGGCATTCAGCCCACCGTTTACGTTGAACGAACAGTAGAGGGTGTACTTGCAGGCCGCGATGAATTCCTCGAAAAAGCACTCGAGTTAATCCAGGAATCGATGAACCGTTGAAAAGGTGAGAGGTTTAGAGAAGGTGAATGGGAGAAAGGGTGAACTGGATGAAGGAGAGAGGGGGTGTACTGGGTGATGTGTGAGTATTGGCTTCGATAGATTTTTATCACTTCGTGAATAAATATACTCCGGAGGAGTTCCCTGTTTATAGGCGTGGATGAATCAATATCCTCAGGCTCCGTAGGTGCCGCCTCACGCAATGTGTTAATGGGTTGTGTATATTTCTATGGATCGATTCTCTCCGGGGTGGCTCCTCCGGAGCCCAGTGGTGGATGGGCTGCACGTTGGCTATAAACAGGAGGCTCCTCAGGAACATGAAGAATTAGAATTTATTTTATCAGCGGTTACCATATAGGGCGTCCGCGAGCGGACTTATACATGCTTTGAATACTGAAGTAAGGATATCTGAAAATTATCCCTAAGGGGGCTCCTTCCGGAGCATGTTGGTAGACGGGCTTTGTGTTACCTATAAACAGGATGCTCCTCCGGAGTGGGACTTGAGTACAATCTCAGGAACTATTCTGGTTTTGATTTCCCGAAAACAGTCCGAGGAAAGATGTCATAATTTTTGTACTTTTTGTAATACATGTATTACAAGTCATCAAAGAAAATCATTATGCCTGTTACCGTAAGACTCAAACCTGAAGATGAAAAGCGACTGGAAAACCTGGCTAAGCTAACCGGCCGTACCAAAAGCTACTATATCCGGCAGGCCATCGAGGAAAAACTGGATGAAATGGAGGATCTTTACATCGCCGAACAGCGTATTGAACAACCGGAAGGAAAACGCTGGTCTTTGGAAGAATTGATGAGAGGCGATGACCTGGAAGGTTGAATTTGACAACCGGTCCCGCAAAGAGCTACGTAAACTGGATCCGGAAACTCAAAAGCGTTTGCTTCACTGGATTTCGGAAAATCTTGCAGGCGAGATTAACCCGCGTGACTATGGTACCTCGCTCAAAGGCCGTTTCAGGGGTTTATGGAGATACCGTGTTGGTGACTATCGCATCGTTTGTCAAATCAAAGACGAAGATATTCTGATCGTGATTCTCAGAATTGCACATCGAAAGGATGTATATGACAGATAGGGTAAAAGTGGAATGGGGGAGAATGGGTGAATTTTCGGGAAAAGTACATCAGGATGCTTGAAGAGGCTGGGGTGAGTGATCTGGAGGGGTATCTTTTTGAGGAGTTGAAGTGAACTACATAGTGTAGTTTTTGCCATTTACAGAGTACGAAAATCGTTC
>PWLN01000326.1 GCA_003559375.1 Balneolaceae bacterium
ACCCAATTTGGACATAAACTCCACACTGGAACCAAGTTTGGCAATGTTGCAGGCAAAAATTGCAGTTGAACCACCCATCACAAGATCCATCTCGTCAGCGCGCTGTTCCTCGCCAATTTGCGGGGCTTTGTTGATTTTGTTCAATATCAGATCGACATTTAAGTCGCCTACTACCAATACGTCAAACTTCTTACTTGTACCCATTATTCAGCAGTTCGTGATCATCAGGAGATTAACCCGGGGTGATCGGTGTTAAAATTTATCAGGTTAAAACTGTGGAAATAGTGCATGATAGATTTTTTCAGATGCCAGATTACAAATGCATCGGCATCCCGAATTCCATCGAGATTATAATATAATCTTTGCCTGGCTTCAACCACATTAGAATGTGTCCAGATATAGCGGCTGCAGGTTCGCATGATCCAGAGCTGGCGATCATCTGCCAGGTCGTCGAAGTTTTTCCCCTTTTCATTTTTGGTAAGCCATTTTTGCCATCGGTTGCTGTTGATTACAGCATTCTTGAGGGCATCTTTTAAACCTGATTCCTTACCGATTTTTTTCTCAAGTTTTACCAGCTCCATCAGTGCTATGAATTCTTCCTCCGTAAACTCCGGCCCAACATTAGCCCCACCCATTCCGCTGAGCGGGTAATCTTCTGGATTATCAACATAATCAGAGTAATGCCCTTTGATCAATGCGCCATATTTTTTGACCTGGCTTGTGAGAGCTGCCGCAACTTCCGGGTCAAATTCAGTGGTGTGCAGGTCTGTTCCCACTTTTCCAACCACAAAACACGGCCAGCTGTCTTCCAGCCCTTTCTCCTTTAAGCCTTTATCGAGCCCCTCCAGAAAGCGGACAAAACTTTCCATATTGGCCAGGCCACCGTGTACTTCTTCAGTACCCACTTCATAACTTATCGGGGGGTAATTATTTGAACGTCTGTAGTTTTCTGCATGCTCAATCATGTCGAGCGTACGTTCAACCACAAGATCTATCGGTATGGGTTCGTCGTTTCCGAGGCTTATATCTACAGTAGGGTCGATATGTAACAGCTTATAACCGGCGTCAATGCATGCTTCTATGGTGGATTTTACTTCCGCCATCGTTTTTTCAAAAAGATACCTTTCGGTGGTGTGCTTGTCTTTAAGCCAGGGGCCTCCATGATCGAGGCAGACATATACGGGGGACTTCAGGCCAATTTTTTTTGAAAAATTCGAAACAAATTCGGTGAGGTCTTTTGGTGTCCAGCCGGTGTATCCACCGTCTCTGTCAACCTGATTTAAGGTAGTTGCAAACAGAATGGGAGCATTAGCTTCTTTTGCTGCATAAAGGGCTGCCCTTGTTACCGCTTCAGAATTAGGGCAAACAGCCAGGAGTGTTTTTTTCAGGTTTTTATTTTCAATGAATTCTCTGATTATTTTATTTAAATTTGGTGTTCCCATCATTTACTATTATTTGGAACCGTTTAAATTTCTGCCTGATATGAACAGGCGATGTCTTTACTTGTATATTGTTACACCCTGCACTACTCTTGAAATGGTGCCGCTTTCCGAAGGGCTGTCAGGTTTAAGCCCCAGGTTCAGGGATTTATAAAAACCGATCATTTGAGCCGGAAGCACATAAAGTATACATTCTAAGCCTTGAAGTGACTTGGCCTTATAGTCAAAAATGATGTTATGGCCGGTTTTGATTTGGTTTGATTTATCGATTGAAGGGAAAACACCAAACACCTTCATCGCCTGGTTATCTTCAATAATTTGAAGAGCCATATCTTTTTCATACCTGAATACGTAATCATCATCAGAAAAAAGGCAAACTACGACAGATTTATTGTTAATAATGGCTTTAGGGCCGTGTCGAAATCCAAGAAAAGAATCAAATTTGCCGATCACTTTACCATCGCTCAACTCCTGTACTTTAAGGTGCGACTCTTCAGCAACCCCTAACAATGGTCCGGAGCCAAGGAATATAATCCGGTTAAAATCTAATGATGCCAGTTCTTTTAAATTATTAGAGTGCATTGTAATAAGATGAGTGGCTGCTGAGGAAAGCTCATCTATCAGTTCTGTGTGCACGTTATCTGCAAGCAGGCCTGGCAGCAGCATCGAGGCAAGCAGCATGCTGGTGTAACTTCCGGTCATAGCAAGCCCCGCATCTTCAGATTCGGGAGGCAATACAATATTCAGGCCGTTCTCAAGCTGTTGAATTTGTTTGGCCAGGCGGCCGGAAGAGTTACAGGTAATGGATATATGGTAAGATTTTTTACAGTGAGCTTCAGCCAAATCGATAATTGCCGTACTCTCCGGGCTATTTCCCGATCGGGCAAATGAGATAAAAAGGACCGGCTTATTGATATCAATGTAATCTTTAAAATGGGTTACAAGAGTGGTTGTTGGAATGGCCCGGGTGGTTTTATTCAGGGTTCTTCTCAAATGCTGCTCAACCGATAACCCAATAAAAGCCGATGTTCCCGCACCTGTAAGAATAATGGTGAGATCATCATGGGATAGCAGAGGGTTCAGGAATTTTTTTATCTGATTTTTTTCTGTGAAAACCTGATCACGGACACGCAGCCATAATTCCGGCTGGTTCTGAATTTCTTTCGCGGTATGTATACCGCCCAATTCGATCAATTCATGATCTGGTAGTTCGAGATAGCTTTTTTGCATTATTTTCAAGATAGTATGTGTAATTCACAGGCTTAGTTAGTCAGTGCTGATGAATAATAGAGCAACAAATTATCTGTTTTTCAAAATAAAAAGAAAATCGATTACCAAAAAACGAAAGAAATCGAAAAGTGATTTGTTTTTTTGGGTCCTAATGATATAGATTTAGCCTGAAACAACTATTCGCCTGAACAGGCCTGAAATTGAAAAGATTGGTATCGTATGGATAGAAGAAATTTTTTGAAGAAAGCAGCAATCACCGGAGCAGGTTTTGCAGGTTTTGGCATGGCCGGCCTTTCCAGGGAAACTATTGACCGCATGGTAAAAAATGAATCGCATGTTCAGCGGTTTAATATGAATGGATATGCGGCTCCTAAACTTGATACGGTGAGGGTGGGCATAATAGGAATCGGTAACAGGGGTTTTGGCGGAATTGGCCGCCTCAGCCGCATAGAGGGTGTGCAAATTACAGCGATATGTGATATTGAACCTGAAAGGGCAGCAAGAGGAATAGAACGGCTGAATGATACTCACCATTCGCCGAAAAATTATTCCGGAAGTGAAGATTCGTGGAGGGAGATGTGTGAAAGCGATGATATTGATCTGGTTTATATCTGTACACCGTGGGAGCTGCATGCACCGCAGTGTATCTATGCAATGGAACATGGAAAACACGCAGCTGTTGAATTAACTGCGGCTAAAACCATTGAAGAGTGCTGGCAGCTGGTAGAGGCTTCTGAGCGAACCCGGAAGCATTGTATGCTACTTGGCAATGTATGTTACGGCTTTTTTGAGATGATGGTCATAAATATGGCTAGACAGGGATATTTCGGTGATATTATTCATGCTGAAGGCGCATATATCCATGAACTTCTTACCTATAATTTTTCAAAATCGGTTTACCAGAATATGTGGAGACTGAATGAAAACATTGGCAGGCATGGAAATTTATATCCCCAGCATGGTATTGGCCCGATTGCCAAACTGATGAATATC
>PWLN01000060.1 GCA_003559375.1 Balneolaceae bacterium
CGCATGGCGAAGGTTACAGCCCAAAGCTAACAGTGAGTACCAAATCCAAAAACGGCGCCATCACCATCGAAATCGAAGACAACGGCCCTGGCATACCGGATGAAATTAAAGACAAAATCCTTCAGCCATTTTTTACCACGAAGAAAGGGACGCAGGGAACCGGGCTTGGTTTAAGTATTACCAATGATATTATAAAAGCGCATGGTGGTAGTATGAAAATAGAATCTGAAATAAACAAAGGAACAACTTTCATTATTGAATTATCTGTTGTCTGAATCACGGATTTAATGGATTAAAAGATTACACGGATTGTAATTATGACATTTGAATTGAAAGCGCTGAAAGAATTGGAAGATGTCCACCTTACTCAAGTGTTGAATTACCTGAAGGCTTACCGTTTAGAAGTTGGTCTTTTAATCAATTTTGGCTGTAAAAGCCTAACCTTTAACCGGCTTGTATTATGAAAACAAAACCGTGAAATCCATCAATCCGTGTAAATCTGTGATTCAGACAACTAACGATATTGTGGAGGCGCATGGAGGAACCCTGGAAATAGAATCTGTGCCTGAACTGAAAACCGTTTTTAAAATCCAACTTAGTCCCGGAGTATGACCTTAAATGAGCCTTAACGTATATCGATTAATCATGATTTTTGCCGGAGTCATTCTGGCTCAGGCACTCATCACAACCTCCTTAGTTGCCCAATCAGGAGGAGAACAATTCCGTCACTATACCACACGCGACGGCCTCAGCAACACCTTTATCTGGCAAATGATCCAGGATCGTTATGGTTTTATATGGACGGTAGGAAATGCCGGGCTTGAAAAATTTGACGGACAAACTTTTACAGCCTACAGGCATGTTGCTCAAAATCCCCAATCGGTTCCCGGTGGTGAAATGCGGGCCATACTGGAAGCTTCTGATGGAAATTTGTGGATTGGGTCATCACAGGGTCTTGCCATTTTTGATCCGGCACTTGAAGTTTCCAAAACGGTTCTTGTGGCAGATTCACTTCGTCCGGCCCGTTTCATCTGGGCACTTCACCAGGAAAACAACGGGGATATCTGGGCTGGTACAGGTGATGGCCTTTATCATTTTCCCATACAGGACTTCTCGGCCGATACACTGCAAACCCATTTTTACCTCTTTAACGAGGAGGAAGAGGTTTCCAAAACCATTCGCAGCATTGCACCTCATGGCAATGACAAATTCTGGCTTGGCACAAACAGCGGCCTTTTCATATTCGACCGGATTACCCGGGAATTTTCAAAGGCCGGTGACTTTGAAGGAGAACTTGATGAGATGTTATCATCACCAATATGGAAAGTGCACAACGATAGTAACAATAATCTATGGATCAGCACTAATAATGGTTTCGCGGTATGGAAGAATGGCGCAGAAGCCCCCGAACCGCTTAACACATTTACCAATAGTGATATAGATCTCACCGGTTCACTCATCCAATCCATTTTCGAGGATGAAGAAGGGCTGATTTATGTCGGAACCGGCTTTTTTGGTGGTTTGATTCTGAATACTGACACGATGGAAATCACCGGTTACAGCCATGATGAAGGGAATATGAATTCCATCGCTGAAGACGATGTGCATTATTTCTTCAAAGACAGGGACGGTAATTTTTGGTTTGGCTATCACTTCCGGGGAATCAGCCTGATGTATCGTGAAAGCTGGAGTTATCAATTCAACAGAGTTATCGAAACAGCCGGGCCGGGTGATTTCGTAAACCAGGTGAGATCACTAACCGAGGATGAGCACGGTAATTTGTGGCTGGGTACATCAAACAGCATTGTCATGAAACCTGCGGATGGTTCAGAGCCCAAACAATTTATGCCGGATTTCGATAGCGAACCTACGAATCAACAAGGCAGGTGGATCTTCGGGCTCCACAGTAGTGAGAACGGGATCTATGCGATGTCACAGAACCGCCTGCATTTCATCAAAATGCCTGAGGAAATAATCAGTTATGTAGATTTCCTGGATGAAACACCCCGGTTTTTTTCCCTTCAGGGTGATGAAAACTATCTTTATATAGGAGTAGAAAATGCAGGAATGCTGGTTGTTGATAAAGCTGATCATTCTTACACCGTATACAACAATCCTTTTAATGATCCGGACAATGATGAAGTGAAAATCCTTGAACCGATTTTAGACATGGAAGGCACAATCTGGGTCGGTGAAATTGATGGCTTTACAACTCCGTTTACATGGGAATTGCACCGGTTTGATCTTTCAACCGGCCAGTTTGAAAATGCACTGCTGCCATCTCCAGATGACCTTGACCGTGTTGGTATACCGGTACCTTCAAAGACAGAGCCAGGTGTTTTCTGGATGACAAGCAGCAGAGGAATCCTGAAACAACATATACCAAACAGGGAAAACCGTTTTTACCTTCCGGATGACCCATCCGTTAACGCTTCTGTTTTCTTTGGTTTACTGGCTGATAAAGATGATTATATCTGGATAGGAGGCCTGGATGGAGTGAGGAGATTCGATCCGGTTACAGAAAGCCTTACTTTTTTTGAACCTGAAAGCAACCGAAGGCCCAATGCATTTGGTCAGCCTATGCAAAGATCAAATAATGACATCATTTTTGGCGGCTTCGGCGGATATATTCAATTCAGTCCGAATGATTTACAGGAAGAACCTCCCATCGGGTATATGCATTTCACTGAAATTCGTGCCGGTGCCGATGTCTATCATATGCTATACAGCAACCAGCGTGAATATACATTTGACCATAGCTCGAATAACCTCTCTTTTTCTTTTATTGCACTTAACTATAGATCACCCACATCCACAAGATATCGGTACCGTCTGCTGGGATACCAGGATGAATGGGTGGATATCGGAATCCAGACACAGGTATTTTTAGCAAACCTGGCACCGGGCAATTACACATTCCAGGTTCAGGCAAGAAACAGCAGCGGAGTGTACAGCAGCACAATTGCAGAAGCAGGTTTCACGATATTGCCGCCATGGTGGCGCAGTTGGTGGGCGTACTCCCTTTACGTTCTCCTTTTTGTGATGGGAATTGCAGCAACAGACCGCATTCAGCGCAGGCGTCTGCTGTATAAAACCCGCGAACGGGAAAGGGAAAAAGAACTTGCCCATGCCCGCGAAATCGAAACAGCATACCGTAATCTTGAAACGGCTCACGAAAACCTGAAAGCCGCCCAGGATCAGCTTGTACAGCAGGAAAAACTCGCGTCCCTTGGCCAGCTTACGGCCGGCATCGCCCACGAGATCAAAAATCCGCTCAATTTTGTGAATAATTTTTCGGAGGTGAGTTTGGAGTTAATAGGCGAAGCTCGCGATGAGGTCAAGAATTCTCCCCTCTCGTCCCATAGGGATCCCGATGGGAAGAGGGCTGGGGGTGTGTCTGAAAAGGTAGGGAGTGAAGGTCAGACTCAAAATACCGTTGAAGATTCAGGCACGAATAACACACCCCTCAATCCCCTCTCAAGAGGGGAGGATCAATCGAGCCCTCAAATGGAACTGATCCTCCAAATCCTCGACGACATCGAAGCCAACCTGCGCAAAATCCACGAGCACGGCTCCCGCGCCGATGGTATCGTCAAATCGATGCTCCAGCACAGCCGCGGCGGGGACGGAACCAAGGAACCAACAGATTTGAATGCCC
>PWLN01000103.1 GCA_003559375.1 Balneolaceae bacterium
ATAAGCCATGGCACCAGAGAAGCATTTTCAACAGGATCCCATGCCCAGTATCCTCCAAATGAAAGTGTTTCGTAAGCCCAGTATCCTCCGAGAAAGATGGCCGTCAAGAGTGAAAGATTCGCAGCCAATGTCCAGGGTAGTGCTGGACGTATCCACTCATGGTACCTTTTTGTCCAAAGAGATGCGATTGCGAACGCAAAAGGGACGGTCATCATTGCGAAGCCAACAAAAATTATGGGCGGATGAATCATCATCCATGGGCTTTTCAAAAGATCGTTCAATCCTGTACCATCAGCCGGCACAAAATCGGGATTTGCCTGTATAAACGGTGCACCTGCCATCTCCTGGGCAATAGTCCGGAAAGGTGTGGCGCCTACTTGTGTGAAATTGAGATCCCAGCCCACAACCATCGAAAGCAGAAAAAACTGGGTGAGTGCCATCACAAACATTACAGGCGCTTTGTATGGTTTGCGTGTCCAGGCAATCAGTCCCAGGCCAACCAGGAAGCCACAAAAAATCCATAACATAAAGCTTCCCTCCTGTCCGCCGTAGAATGCTGAAAAGAGATACTTTGTTTCCAGATCAAGGCTGGTGTAGTTCCATACATAATAGTATTGAAACTGATGTGTCATGATAAGGTATATCAGAGCTGATGAGGAAGCGAGAACCAACAGCCCTTTCAATCCCCAGATCCAGTTACCGATCTTTTCAATGGATTTATCCTCTTTTACCGTTGCCCATGCGTAAAAAAGCATGGCGGCGAGAGAGGCTACAAATGCGCCGCTTAGAAGAAGATTACCGAAAAATGATACCATAACTAATTAACTTCCAGCTGTGTTTAACAGTTCAAGCTCGCTTGGATCATTATATTTTGACGGACATTTCATCAGCATTTCACTGGCATGAAATATATTATTGCGCATCTCCCCAATCACTACTAATTGTGTTGCCTGCTCAAAATTGTTAGGCTTGGGCCTTGGGTAGACTACTCGTCTTATATTACCGTCCTGGTCTTTCATATGAAATGAAAACAGCATTGTGTCTCTTGAAAATCCGTGTTCGAGTGTACTTTCCCATGTTCCAATTACATGAGACGTGGATCGGTCAGCGGCTTCTTCAAAATTGACGTATGTACTGATACTGTTTCCAAAATTATACATCAGCATAGAGGTAAAAAATACAATTGCAAAAACCCCAACAATGAGCTTAGGTTTCATTTTTCTTCATCTTTTATTGTTTTTTCAAGTTTAGTAAGGTTTCTGTCAATTTTAATCATATAAAAAAGAAGCACAAACCAAATGATCAAGCTTACACCAAGCACAACAAAAATGAGATCATTTGATGCCATCATCTGTACAAAATAAGATGATTGTTCAATGCCCTCAAGCCCCTCCCAACGATCGGAGTAACTTTTTGTTAAAGTATCAACGGCCACTGAGGCTGTTTCTTGTCTTAAAGTGTTGGTCATAGATTGCCGGAAACTTGAAGTTTCAACCTTTTGTAACGCTTTACGATATCCATCATCCAAATCGCAAGCCCTATAAAACCGATTACTGCCGGATAAAAAATCAACCTCAATTCCGGAGCTGTAATATCACTGAATGCGGGATTTCCCTCAGCACCGGGATGCAGGCTTGGGAGCTGGCGTGGTATAATATAAAGTAAAAAAGGGATGGTTGTTACACCAAAAATGTTATAAACAGCTGCAATTTTTGCCCTTTTTATAGGATCATTAAATGCAGTGCGTAATATAAAATAGGCTACAAATATCAGCATAGCCAGTGCGGAGAGGTTCATTCTCGGTTCAGAAAAAGTCCACCATGTTCCCCATGTAAAACGCGCCCATAAAGATCCTGTAAGCAGTCCGCAAATTCCAAAAACAAGCCCAACAGCTGTTGCAGTCTCCGCTTTTAAATCCCAGTCCAGTTTTTCATCATTCAGATATCGAATACTGTAGTAAAATGCCATCACAAAAGCTACCATCATGGTAAACCACATTGGCACATGAAGAAACAGATTCCGGGCAGATTCTTCAAGTATAGGAATATTGGGAATTCTGATCAGAAAACCGGCCGAGATTACTACCGTCATCCAGATCGCAACAATATATTTCCAGGGCTTCAAAATAAACTGCAATAAAATGGGGTTTCTAACAGAATTTAAAGATAACAAGAATGAATCACTTTTTTATGAAATGATTATGAACGCAGATTCATTATGTTGTATGTACTTTAAGAGCTTTAGTATTTTAATTTTGGTTATGCGATGTTTTGAAATGATAGTTAATGGACAATAGACAATAGACAATAGACAATGGACTTCGATGGCGCAAGCGTCTCGTTTATCCCCACGGGGCTTGTGCCTGCAGGGCTTATGCCTGTGGGGTTTGTGTGCTTTGGACTTGTATCACCCTAAACTTATAACTAAGAACTAAAAACTCAGAACTCAACACACGTTTTTCTTAAATGTCTGACAAGTCGTTTACTATTCATCCTGAAATCACACATCATTTTTGGTGGTTTGTTATCGGAATCTTTCTAATCCCCCTGCTCGGGGCAGGAATCTACATCATATACAGAAAATATCACGAAATAAGATCAAACACGTATATTTTCACCGACCGCCAAATTATCTGCAAAAATCAAAAATTCACTGATACCATTGATCTTGCCGACATTAGAGGCATTGATTTAGCTCAGCGCTGGATTGATATAAAGTTTGATATCGGTACATTAACTCTCAGAACAAATGGCCGTTCTCTCGGGATGTTCGGCATAAAAAACCCTGAAACAATATCAGGTATGATCATGTCGGCCGCAGAGGCTGAGCGCCTCCGTCTTTCGCAGCCTCAAATCTCAAAAAGAACCGACCCTGAAAGATCTGCAGGCACGCTTGACCGGCTCGATTATCTGACCGGGCTTTGGCAACAAGGCCTCATCTCCGATGAAGACTTCCTTAAAGAGCGTAAATATTTTGAGGATTAATATGATTACCTTCGGGATCAGAGTTTGAGTGTAATCTCAAGTGGAATTGTTGAACTGTATATTTCTGATAATGTATTTCTCAACGGTTTAATGTTCCATATCACCAATTAGCATAGTGTCCTTTTTCAAAACGCAAAAAGCATAAATCTTTAGTTTAACTCCATGGAAAAACATTTTTTCTTGTTAGCTGCCATATTTATAATCATCTTATTAACAAATACCGGCATTTTACAGGCTCAGGGATTTCATACTGTGAACAACACCCTGCTGCTGGAAACAACTTCTGCATGGAACGGTGATAAGATTAATTATCCCGAAGGGGAAGCTAAAATTACTGTACTGAAAATCGAGATTGAGCCTGGTGTGGAAACCGGCTGGCATTATCATCCAGTACCCTCATTTGCCTATATTCTGCAAGGAAAACTTGAAATTAGCCTTGAAGATGGCAGCAAAATTACTGCTTCGGCAGGTGAAGCGGTCGCAGAGGTCACCAACAGGATCCATAATGGGAAAAATATCGGAGATGACACTTTGATACTTGTTGTATTTTATACGGGAATTGATGGGAGCCAACTTACTATTCTTCAAGAAGGTGAGTAATACTATTTCAATCGAAAAAAAATGGCAGTGAAATCAGCCCCCTGAGGAATGATTAACTTTTTCGGAAATACATCAAAACAGTAACTCGGGTCGCTGACCCGAGAGCACAATATTTCGCTATAAAAATAAATACCCATCATGAGACCGAATACTTGTGTGCAATAATCAGCCGGATTGCACCCACTTCGGGAATTACTCCTATTAGTAAGATTTAAAGATGTGGCCCCAGCATTTGAGTAATCCATCCCAGCATCTTCTGATAAACTGGCCTGTTCTCTAACATATCAAGGGTATAAGGCCTCGATTGAACCAAATCTTTTTCAAAATACCGTATTCTTTTTTCGGCAAATTCCCTGCTGAGAATGTTGAGATTGGTTTCATCGTTTATTCGGAACGACCGGTTATCAAAATTTGCAGACCCAATGCTTACAAACTTATCATCAACAATAAGAAGTTTAGAGTGGTACATTGCCGGTTGATACTCATAAATTTCTACTCCTGCTTTGAGTAAGTTATACCACCGGTTTTTTGAAGCATATCTGAAATAAGCCTGATCAATATTTTCACCCGGTAATATGATCTGAACGTTTACTCCTCTGTAAGCAGCATCGGCTAATGCATCAAGCATATCGTGATCCGGAAAAAAGTAAGCTGTGTTGAGTCTAATGGATTCTCTGGCTGATGAAATCGCATAAAGAAACATTTTGCGAATCATCTTCTGCCCTTCGCGGGGATGGCTGGTGGTTACCTGTGCCCTGTTATTTCCTGTTGCTTCAAGTTCCGGGTAAAAATAGGAATTGGTCAGAAGCTTACCGGTGGCTGTAACCCAGTTTTCAGAAAATGCACGCTGCAATTCGTTCACCACCGGCCCGGTGATTTTGTAATGATAGTCGCGGAATCCTCCCTCCTCCAATGGAATTCTCCAATCATCGCCCATATTTACACCGCCCGTAAAAGCTATTTTACCATCTATCACCATCAGTTTACGATGGGTTCTGTGGTTAAACCGTGAAAGCTGAAACCATGCCGGGCTTCTCCATCTTATCAGATTAACTCCGGCATCCTTCATTATTCTTAACTGATCGCCATTAGAACTTCTTGATCCTACAAAATCCATTAAAAAATAAACTTCCACTCCCCTTCTTGCCGCTGCCGCCAATTCTTCAGCTATCGGATTACCGGCTTCCGTGCCCCAGAAATTGTACGTCTCTTTTGTTATTGAATACCTGGCACCTCTGATTGAATTGAGTAAGGATTCAAATATCAACTCACCATCATCAAGAATCTCTACTTGATTTCCATCTGTCCAGTTTCTCCCGATCAGAAGGCCAGATTCCCTTAAAAACCCGGGTTCATCTACCCGATATTCAGCAACAATTGGCTGAGTTACCCTCATTTCTTTTGGTGTTGCATTGAAATACAACAAACTACCAATTATAAAGATAATGAGCAGTGTCACAATGCCTGCCGGTATATGCCATACGTTAAGTTGAAGTTTCATATAAAAATTTAGTAGCGATCAATGAAGTTAACAGGACACCATTCTGTATAAATATGATTTCCTGAAAGTACAGTTAACGTAAGCCGGGAGGTGAATCGTTTACCGGCAAGTAACATGTTGGAGTACATCACTTGCCCAATCAACGTATTCTGGCCTTTCTATGAATTGATAAGCTGCAAACATGCGAAGTCCCATAATTTTCCCCGCATTTAACATTTCTACATAATGGCTAAGTAAATTTTTGAATTCGGTTTCTGTAGCCATCTTCAACTTCATCGTAAAAATCGTTGAGATACATTCCCATAATGCCGCTATGTTCTTTCGATAGTTCTGCAATCCAACGGGCATGACGCAGCGACATTTCATGCGTCCAGCCCCATGCAGCGCGTTCAATTTTAGCCAAAACATATGAATAAATAGTTGGCCGTCGTAATTAAAGAATTTCTAACTCAAATAGAATCATTTAATGGCATTTCATATCCAAGTGATGCTAAATCAAGATTGGTCAAAAGAGCTGTAACATGATTACTCTCGGCAAATTTACCTGCGGTAAAATGTGCAATTTTTTCAGACAATTTTCTTTCAGCTGTTTCATGAATTCTATTTACAGGTAAGCAAAATCCTGCATTATGATCAACAAACAGGTATTTCTGAAGAAATGTAGTGCCTGTTTTATGATAACCCGCATGAATTAAAAGCCTTTTTTCCGGTTGATTCATATCTGATTTGGCAGAAAGTTTTAAACCCATAAATTAGCTATATTTCTGCGTGAGTTCTTCTGAATTTACAATAACATTGACTTTATTTATTAGCCCTGGCACCAATATCCTGTTCTTTCAAGATCATATATATCATCCTCAATAAGCTGATAACTGTACAAAGATTTCAGGATAACAGCATCATAACCAGGTTTTGGCCGTTTATAAACAGGGAAATGTACTGAAGGAAGCATCCAGTTTATGATTGTTCCAATTTCATCCTGCCCCATCATTAAGCGTGGATATGTGCTTCCTGTTGTACGCAGATTCATCTCCTGGGCTTTCTGAACTCCATTTTTATCAGGCCTGAATTGTATGGAAAGCGGGCCAAATCCACCTTCTTCTATAAAAGCTTCAGCAAAGCGGTTTGCAAGCTCTTCCAATTCTGGATGATGTACCCGCTGCAATTTTGTGACAGCCCCAAAATTGTGATGATTTTTCAAAACAAAGATTTCACCTATGCTACCGTCCGGACTGATAGGAACATGACATGTGTGATGCGACACACCTGGTATTTCAGTAAACAACGGTTTTGGCCCTTCGAGAGATGTTAAATAATTCCGTACATCATCAGGATTGCCAAGATATTCTTGTAACATATATTCATCCTGATCATAGAAATGTACTGCATCTTTCCAATCCCCTACAAAATACACCCCTTTTGAAGCGAAACCTTGAATTGGTTTAGCTATTACAGGATATCCGAAACTATTGATAAATTCTTCTAAATCATTGTTCTCGATCTGTTCCCTTTTTATGATTGATTCTGCAAATGGTAACTGATACTTTTTGCAAAAAAGATAACTTTTCCATTTATCAAGTGCGCAGTCCACAGATTGCAGGCTGCCATAAGGTAATTTCCCGGGTAGTGTGTTATCTTTAATTTTTAATAGTTTATTTGCATAGGTATCTGCATCTCTGGCACACAATATTAAATCCGGTTCGGTTTTTTTGATAATTTCACACATGGTTTCCGGATATTCTTCTGATGCAGTCGGTGGCACAAGATAACACTCATCACAACGAAAATTATTTGCTGTTAATGAAATACTGTTTGTTCCTGTTATATGGACAAGATTACGCCGGTTAAACTCTGGAAATTCCAGTGCATCAAGAATATTCTGCCCGACCAAACTACCTACACTTGCAATTAAAATTTTAATTTTATCCTGTGCCACTTAATTTTGAATAATAGTATTCATGATTAGTAAGTTAATGTCCTCGACTTTCATATCTTTCTGACATCCATGGTTTTGTTTACCCAGGGAAAGCGGGTTTCATTACTCTTTTTACCGGTAAACCTGCATAATTCTTGAAAGGCATTTTTTTCTGCAACATTGAGTACCAAAAGATCATTTGGCCGATTTCTGAAATAATTTTTAACACATCGGTTATGGCTGATATATCTTTCTTTCATCAGTTCTCTGTCATATGGGTCAACATCGGGTTCAAGGCCATTTAACTCCTGTATTTCCAAAGGCCTGCCTTTATATATATAGAACGCTTCTTTTAAATCCTCTCGTGTTGGAACTTGCCCATTCTTTCCATACATCATTGAGTGAAATCGGATTCGAGAATCAACCCATTGGTCTGGAGTATCACGAATAGTAAGAATAAACTTGCTGCCCGGAAATGCCTGGTCCAATGCAATGAACGTGAACGGATAACTGAAGGGAAAATCCTGAAAAAATTGTGCAGACCTGCAATAACGAATTAGCCTTCTGAAATCCCGCTTTGCCCAGTCATGCAACATCAGCTCTGCCTCCCTCTGGTTTCCAATCCTGAAACCAAGTTGGCGCATC
The DNA here is from genome assembly GCA_003559375.1 of Balneolaceae bacterium. GTDB lineage: Bacteria > Bacteroidota > Rhodothermia > Balneolales > Balneolaceae > Rhodohalobacter. The sequence goes on from PWLN01000103.1 coordinate 7,646, forward strand.
GCCACTTTTAATGACGATGTTCCGGTTTTATTCATTCCTATACCGAAATATTTTGTTTTTCCATAACATGCAATGATGCCATTCAAATATTGGAGACGTTTTCTGATTCTGGCCGGAATGAAAGCCACTTTTCTCATATTTCAGAAGATTATGTACTGTTTTGTATAAAAAAATATCTACTAAAAATAATGAAATAAAATCCACTTTTTTAGGGAAAGCAGTGTCTTTCTACCTACTCTACTGATCTTTACTGATTATTTCATCAATCTTCTCAGATACAACAGAAGGATCTTCGTTCACTTTTGTTGAACGATCTCTCCACCAGTTTGCCAAAAATGATCCTGAGATGTTCATCCATGGGCCAAAAACTGCTGGTGCAAGCCCCATAGTTGCAGCTCTTCCCATTTCTACCGCAATACCGGATGCGAGTCCTCCATTTTGCATTCCAACTTCCAAAGCGATTGTACGGCACGATCTTTCGTCCATACCTATCAGACGGCATCCCCAATAACCGAAAAAATAACCTGCTGCATTATGAATCATAGCAGCCAGAACCAGTAATAATCCAATCGTAAGCAGGTTATCCCTGCCGGCAGCTGTTATTACGCCAATGATAATTACAATACCGGCCATCGATATCACAGGCATGGCATCATGCAGCCACTGTGCTTTTCCGCGGAAAAGCCAGTTGAAAATCAAACCGGCTATGATTGGGAAAATGACCATTTTAAAAATGCTTACCATCATGGCATAAAAATCGATCGGTACAAATTGGCCTGCAAACAGCTGCATGAGAAATGGTGTGGTAAATGGAGCCAATAGTGTTGCCACAGCCGTGAGTGTAACTGATAGGGCCAGATTCCCTTTTGCAAGAAATGCCATCACATTGGATGCAACCCCGCTGGGCGATGACCCAATCAGCACCACACCGGCAGCGATTTCCGGTGGAAATCCGAATGAAATGGCCAGTGAAACCCCAACCAACGGCATAATGGAATACTGGCAGACCAATCCTACTCCAACTGCTTTCGGCATTTTTATTACTCCTGCAAAATCCTTAAGGCTTAACGAGGTTCCCATACCAAACATAATGATCTGGATAAGGGGAACAATCAGCCGTTCAGTATTATAGCCCCTTACTTCGGTGATCATGGATGGATAAAACATGGCCAGTGTTACAGAGGCAAACACTGATACTGTAAATGAAAAACCTTTCAGATTCGGAAATTTTCTTATCCCGATAGCCATCAACACAAAAAAACCAACCGCAAAAAAGCCGATTTCAGACCTGTAACCCAATAGAAACATCACAAAAATGGCAGGAATACACAAAATCGAAAGATTAAAACAAACCCTGTAAAACTTTTCCTTTAACTCCATTCTATATGTTTCATCCAATATTTTTCAACTTCAAAAATCCACCATCAAACATCTCCATTGTCCATCGTCCATTGTCCATTGTCTATAGACTCTAAACCAATCACCATGTCCTCTGCTGCAAATACTCCTGCATTTCCTCAACCGGAACCGGCAATCTGTTAATCCGATCCGCTTCCTTCACCCAGTTCAGAAAATCTTCCTCAATTTCCGCAGTCCATCTTGCATCTACCTGCCCGGGCGTATAGACTCCGGCCCTAACCCGCTCATGTACAAATTCATCGCGCAGTGTCACAATCTCTGCTGTAACTACCACCTGTTCTACAAGATGCGGCGGGATAAACACCACTCCGATCTGCTTTGCAAGAATCACATCTCCCGGAAATACCGTAACACCTCCAATCCGCACCGGAACATTAATTCCCATAAGCATAACTTGCTCAAGAAATGATGGATGCCAGCCTCTTGTAAATGCGTTGAAGCCATTAATCGCAGACAGAGTTTCTGCATCGCGCAGTGATCCATCAAAGATAACGCCGTTTTCAGAACGGGCGAAAATGGAGTTACCGAGTTTGTCGCCAATCAAAGTTCCCTGGGCTATTTTTCCGAAATTATCCGCCACATAGATATCCCCCTTTTGTAGCTGATCAATGGGCCAGGAATTCATGGCTCCGATTTGCCCCGCATCAATTCCATCCTGAAACATTTTCTGCTGAATATTCGGCCGTAGCGGCATATAGTGTGCTGTAAGTGCCCTGCCTGTCATGGGCCTGTCATCATGCAGAATTTTCCAGTTCCCCTCAAACTGATTTCGATACCCAAGCTCATTCAGAAGCTGCCATACATCTTCCACCTTGATCTTTTTTAGCCGGTCCAGCCATTCATCCGACACTAACGGCCTCCCGTCTGGAAGTCGGTTTCCATCCCATTCAGAGGTGTAGTAGAGAATCTGCTTTTGAGAAGCCATAACAGGGTCACCCTGAACAGTCTGTCCAACAGCCTGAATAGCCATGCATTGAACAGCAATAGCAATAATTATTAGTTTGGTATTCATCTTTATGGTATTCATCATTCAATATGATTGTTCACTGTTTTTGTTCGGCTATATCACCTGTCAATCTACTGAGTTGACACTTCAAGCCGTTCAAGTGTACCCAGTAATGCCCTTACTGTATGATAGTTTCCTTTCCAAATATGGCTTTTTCTTGATCTTACACTGTTTGGAGTATTGTCCAGCCCGTAGTTATACCAGCCGCCATGCTCACTGTCGAATAACCAGGTTTTGATATAATCCCACTGCATGATAAATTTTTCGTAATAGTCCATTTCATCAACAGGATAAAGATCAGCCATGATCAGAAGGGTATTCAATCCTTCAGCCTGTGCCCACCAGTTTTTGGATTCATCCAGAATTGTGACGTGATCGTCACCTTTGAAATAATACCCGATATTGAAAAAACCGCCGGTTTGGTTGTCCCATCCCGTTTCAAGAGTGTGGTCTGTCATGATTTTGGTAATTTGATGTGTTCTTTCATCGTGATCCCTTCCAAGTGCGTGTGCCGCCTCAAGAAGCAGAAAAGCTGTCTCAATATCATGCCCTGGAGTTACATGATCATAATTAATATTTTCCAAAATCAGGGCTTCCGTTGAATCACGGTAAGAAAGATGAGTCCAGTCATCACGAAAATAGAGTTTAAGATAACCTTGTTCGGCTGTCATTGTATCCCGAACTACGTAAAACATCTCCTCAAGACGCTCCCTTACCGTTACATCCGGCCAGGCTTCATAAAATTCAGTGAGCGCCTCCAGAATATGAATACCGCTGTTATAATCTTTGGGGTATCCGGATGTTTCAGGTGTTCCATCTCTGGCCAGCGGCTGGAAATACCCTCCGTAGACTTTATCATGAGAATGGTCATCAAGCCATTGAAATAGTTGATTCGCCAGATAGAGAACATCCGGATCACCGGATAGCCTGTAATAAGCAGCGAGGCCATAAAGTGCAAAGGCGTTGCCATACAATGTCTTTCCAAAATCACCCTGATTATCGGGGATCGGCACTCCCTCACGGGTAACCATTTGAAAAAAACCACCGTATTCTTCATCCCACATCTTGTCCCTCAGAAACTCGAAACCATGTCCAGCATATTCTGCATAACTACTATCCGGGTACTTTCCTGCAAGCTTTGACAGAGTCCAGATATGACGTGCCTGTGTCACTATCATTTTCTCCTGTGCCTCCTCTTGCTCCCATTTGTATGAAAAATTGCTCAGATAGCCACCATATTCCCGGTCAATCACACGAGGATACCACGCATCGAGTTTTCTATCCAGCTCTTCTTGAATTTCAGCTGCAACCGGGGCCCGCTCATAAACCGGTAAATGATGTTCATGTCTGTTGCAATTCAAAACGAGATACGGCAACATCAGTAAGATGGCAAAAAGAATTGAATTATTTTTCATCTAACTCCATGTCCTGTCCCAGGAGCGGATCTGATTCCACTCCGGTGTTGGTGCAAATAATTCTTCTCCTTCTATCAGGTACTTTTGCAGCATCTCATACACTGGTTCGGCACCCAGGCCGGGAGCTTCCGGCACGTTGATATATCCGTTCTGTACCAGCGGTTTTTCTATCCCGGTAATCAGGTTGTCAAAGTCGGGTTCATCAACAGAATGGTGTTCCAGAACCCCGATATATTGGCACGCTGCTGCTGCATGAACCGATGCGAGCATACCAAGCGGCGAACCGGCATAGTGCAGATTTGAAGCGATCCCGTTTTCAGCCGCATAGTCTACAATCCTCTTGGTTTCAAGGATGCCGCCAGCCGATCCAAGGTCCGGATGCACCAGGTTTACCGCCCGTTTGTCTATGAGTTCTTTAAAGCCTTCCAGGCCAAAAATATCTTCTCCGGTCATGGTCGGGGTTGTGGTTGCCTCTGTGATATCCCGCCAGTCGTCAAAATAGAACCATGGAATAAGGTCTTCCATATAGGCCAGTGTGTATTTTTCCATCCTGCGGCAAAGCTTGATGGCTTCATTTTTATCAAAGTGGCCGGTATGATCTATTCCAAGCTGAACCTCATATCCCACGGTTTCACGCATTACACGTACATACTCTTCAAACAGATCGAGCCCTTTTTCAGTAATCTGAACCCTTGTAAATGGGTGTTTGATCTGTCCATATTCCCCCTGTCGTGGAGAATACTGGCTTTGCAGCCTTCGATCTCCATAGGGTACATGGGCATGTGTGTTCACCAGCACATCGCTGCCTCCCACTCTTGAAATCAGTTCCATTCCGAGATCCATTTTGAGGGAGGTATAGCCTTTATCAACACGTGTTCGTTTCATGAGCCGGGCATACTCATGGGGATCTGCCACTACTTCCGTATCGGCATAAACACGAACCCGATCACGGTATTTCCCACCAAGAAGCTGGTAAACCGGTACTCCATATGCTTTTCCGGCAAGATCCCAAAGTGCTGTCTCCACACCCGACACCCCACCGCCTAAACGGCCATGATTGGCGAACTGTTTAATCAGCTTGAAGATCTTTTCCACATTACATGGATTTTCACCTAAAATCCGGCTTTTTAGCATGAGGGCGTATTCTTTTGCCGCTCCATCCCTCACGTCGCCATAACCGGATATCCCCTGATTGGTATCGATACGTACAATCGGTGTTCTGAAAATCACGCCTCCGATTTCTGCAATACGCAAGTCGGTAATGCGCAATTCTGAGGGCGAAGAATTCCGGTTTACTTTAGATGTGAGATATTCAAGCTGATTTTCATAAGGTGCTATTGCCATTGCTCCGAGGCCAAGCCCTCCTAATCCGGCAGTTTTCAGAAAATCGCGACGACCTTTATCATTATGTGGTTTTCGCTTCATGTTTTCAAGATTTGTAGTTATTTGGTTATGGTAGGAAAAAGTGAAAAGTGTAAAATCAAAAATGAAAAGTGAAAAGTGAAAAGTGTTCAGCATGCAAATTTTGAACTTGATTCAGAATTCACATGCTCGTGAAAAGTGAATGAATTTTTTTCATCTTCAGGAAAAACTCAAAATATTACTTTTCAGTTTTCAGTTTTCACTTTTTTCTCAAAATACTCCAATCACTCGAGCCAAACCCGCCAGTTTCGCGATCCCGTTTCAATAACCCGATTTATGGTTTCTAAGCCCACACGCTGATCTTGATTCAACCGAGTACGGTTTTGTTCAAGCCATTCAAAAAAATCTGCCTCAATGGAAGCCGACCATCTTGTGCCATAGGTTTCATCAAGCGAATAAATGCCTTCCTGAATCCGCTGAATTCTGAATGCATCCGTCAGTCTTTCCACTTCAGAACTCACGATAACAGTTTCTGCCAAATGAGGCGGGATAAACAGTACTCCTCCCTCTGTTGCTAAAACCACATCACCGGGAAGTACAATGGCTTCACCAATCCGTACCGGTCCGTTGATGCTGATAAGCATCATTTCCCGTATAAAAGAGGGATGCCATCCCTTTACCCAGGCATTAAAACCTACGATTTCCCTTATACCACCCAGATCACGAGCAGAACCGTAAAAAACAGGCCCATTCCCTGAATTGGTATAAATCGCCTGAGCCAGATTATTCCCAATCAGCGTGCCTTCGTTGATTTTTCCAAATCCGTCTGCAACATATACATCACCATTTTGCAGTAAATAAATCGGCCATTGATTCGCTCCGCCCTGAAATCCTTGCTGCAATCCCTGTTCGTTCATTCGCTCTGCAAGTTCGGAGCTTGCCGGCAGAAATGCCGCGGTTAGTGCACGACCGGTCATGACTTTTTGCGGGTGAATGATATGCCAATCCCCCTCAAATTTGTTGTTATAACCGGCTCCTCTGATCGTCCCCCAGGCTTCTTCCAGGCCAACATACTTCATACGTTTTAATATTTCATCTGAAACAAACGGCCTTCCGAAGCGATCTCTCTCACCTTCCCATTCAAGGGTGTAAAAAATGACCTGATCATTTGGCACAAGTTGTGGCTGTGCTGTTACACTGTTAGCAATAATTAAACCTATTATGAAGGTTGCAACAGTGTATGTAAGTGATCCGGACCTCTTATGGGCGTTCACAATTCTGTTTGGATTATTTTTACAGAAAATATTATCACAGGATTATTATCATTTGCAGGTGAATTGTAACAGCAAAGTGAAGTAATCTGGAGATATTATTAAAGCAACGCTGACAGATCTATAGATGCTGTCAGGTCGCTTTTAAGAATGCCTTTCAAATGAATACATTTCGACAAGACAGCTATCGATTTGAGATTTTATCATCAACTGAATAAGCACCGCTACCCATCAAAAAGAGTGCCAGTGAGGTTAACAACAACATAAGATCGAGCCTCGCTGCAGAGAATTCGCCTCCAAGTTTTGTGAAATAGAGAGCCCCAAGCATAGTAATCGCGAGAAGCAGATAAGGGATCTTTGCGTAGGCACCAAGTAATACCATTATGCCGCCTACAAATTCAACTATGGCAACAACCCATGCCATCACTGCAGGTAACGGTACACCGATGTTTGTAAAAAAGTTAATTGTACCTTCAATTCCGGTAAGTTTCCCCCAGCCGGCTAATATGAAAATGATACCAACTCCTACCCTGAGCAGCAATAGTGCCAGGTCACTGTATTTGCTTTCTGATTGTGCCATATAATTACAGATTAGATTAAAGGTTAATTACGGTAATTCATTTAGTTCTCTTAATTTAAGGCCACTAAACTAAATTGCAAATTAATTGATCAATAATTAAGTAAATATTGTAGCTACGCCACTAATTTTTACATTTATAAATGGATTATAGATTTCTAATTGACCATTTTTATAGTAAATATTCAATAACCTTTTTTTACACTATGAATTATCGTTATCTGTTTAACAAATTCTTTCTAATCATCAGCATTTTTTTTTTACCGAACCTTATTTTCGCTCAAACTCTCTATTTGAAGGTTGATTACTTTAAAGCTCCCTCAGAAAAAATTGGCGAATATCTGTATGTGGAGCAGGATCTTTGGAAGCCGATCCATCAGGAAAGGTTAAACCGGGGCATCATACTCGGGTGGAGTTTTTACCAGGTGTTTGTAGGTGAACCTGATGTACCCTATAACTACATAGCTGTTAATGTGTTCGATGATTTTGAACTGGTAGACTATTACGGCCTTGGTGAAATTGTGGCTGAAGTTTATCCCGACAAAAACCTGGCCGATTTTTACCAGCAAACCCGTGAATCCAGGGAAGTAGTCCGTACCGAGATCTGGCGGGTTGACGGTTTTGCCGGGGCTTCAACAGACAATCTTCCGATAGGTAATTATATCACAAAAAACTTTTTTGATGCCAGAGGCGGCACAGGTGAATACTCTGCAATGGAACTCGATTTTTGGGGTGGCATACACGAAGTACGTGTGGAGCGGCAAATCCTGAACAGCTGGGCTATGTACAGCCTTTATTATCCCGGTGGTGATTCCCGCCTGTATACATACAGCACTGTGGATTATTATGATAATCTTGGTGACCTGACCATTGGCGCCGGCATCGATTTTGCCAGAATTGCATACCCAGACAGATCTGATGAGGAATTGAATGACCTGTTCGCCCGGACAGCTACATCCCGGTCATTATTCAAAACAGAAATCTGGAAACTTCTGGATTCGGTTGGATATGACTAAGATGTATTTATAATGTTATGCGTATAGATGCAATTTTTTAAACAGAGTGGCAGATGGCTGATAGCTGATAGCTGATAGCTGATAGCTGATAGAAACATGTCACAATTAAACACATCAAACAAAACTTTACATTCACGGCATGAGTCGTAACTAAATAGTTTTTATAAAATAACTAATCAAACTAACTTTTTAACAAACAAATAAGCAATGAAGCATATGAAAACATTGAAATTAGGATTTATTGGCGCCGGATTTATTGCCAATTTTCTGGCACTTGCCATGAAACAGGTTCGGCATTGTGAACTTGCCGGAATTTATGCACAAAACGGTGGTGATCAACTTGCTGAATATGCTAAAAAAAACAGGCTTGGTGAACCGAAAGTATTTAATACTGTTTCAGAAATATGTAATCATTGTGATGCAGTTGCAATTCTGACTCCGAATTACACGAGGGTTGCTATCATGGAAGAGATAGCTGAAGCTGTAAAAGCAGGGGCTCCATTAAAAGGTGTGATTTGTGAGAAACCCCTTGGCAGAACTGTTGAAGAAGCAGTCCGTATGGTAAACCTCGCTGCGGATTCGAAGCTGCTTACATCCTATTTTGAAAACCAGCTTCATATGAATGCAATCAATAACGCCCTGGCTCAATTGCGCCCTCAACAGGAAGTAATGGGCAATTTTACTCTTGCCCGAAGTACGGAAGAACACGCCGGCCCTCATAGTGCATGGTTCTGGGATCCTACCCAACAAGGTGGTGGCGTGCTTTCCGACATGGGTTGTCATAGTATCGCGGCAGCACGGCATATACTTACACCCGCCGGGAAACCGGTAACTTTCCTCGAACCGGTTGCCATGCAGTGCGATACTTCGTTATTGAAATGGGGACAGCCCAAATACCGTGAGCAACTCCTGTCAAAATTTGGTGTGGATTATGCAAAAACACCGGCAGAAGATTTTGCTACCGGAATTCTGACCCTGAAAAACCCGGAGACCGGCCAGCTTGTTAAAGCCCAGTTTACCGATTCCTGGATGTATGATAAGCAGGGCCTGCGGCTCTGGATGGACGCTTTAGGGCCCGGATATGCTATGGAGGTAAATTCACTCATCTCCCCGCTCGAAATCTTTATTGGCGATGAAGCAGCTGAAGGTGTTGCCGATGCAGAAACGGCACTCGAAAAATCAACCGCATCAAGGGGGTTACTGGCTGTACACCCTAATGAAGCAGATCTATACGGCTACACCACTGAATTGCAGGATGCTGTCGACTCATTCCTCGATGGCAAAAACGGATTACTTGATTTTGCCTATGGCGCAGAAGTAACCTGGCTGGTACAGGCGGCTTATATGGCTGCTGAAAAAAGGGTAACCCTTGATCTGACTGATGATAAAGTGAAGGAAGAACTGAAAACCTACCGCTCACTCATTTCCCAGGGCAAGGGCGCGGAAGTGCTATTTTCATGAGTTTTTGTCTATCATTTTGGTTCAACCAATAGGAAAAAATCGAAAATCGGATATCGTAAATCGGATATCATCAAAACGGGATTTCATAAATAGCCAAATAAGTATCCCAAATTTAACATGTGCAATATCATTTCTAAGTTAACGGAGATCCCTCTACTCGCTGACGTGACAATCGGGATGACGAGAGTCTTGGAGTGAACCTGGCGGCGCAGGAAAAATCCCGATTTGCCAAAACCTTGATATTCGATTTTCGGTATCAGATATGCGATATGCGAAGTGTTTAAGATCCGATATCTCATATCTGCAATCGTCCCGCAGGGATCCCAATGGGGCATATCATTCAACCACACCTACCACAACACTCAACGGCGCCATTCTCCCCAGGGATTTGATGAGCAGGTTTGCTTCTGGTGATTCACTGCCAATTCCGTGGTATGTAATTTGAATTGGAATTTCCTGTCCCGGTGCCAAAACAAAAGGAGGATTAAAAGGCAGCTCCGCAGAAAAACCGTTGGTGTTATCAAGCTGAATATAGGTAATGAGGCTGGCCTGGTTACCATTTTTGCTTGTCAGTATGAGTTGTTTCGTTTCACCACGCTGAACCGGCGAAAATGTTACACTTTCTGCAGACACAGTAATTTCTGCCTTTTCCAAAGGATTTGCCGAGATTTGTGGATTTATCTCTGCCGCAAGTATTTCAAATGAATTCAGTTCTGGTCCGCCGCCCCGATTACCGCTACCGGCGCCAACCACAACCATGTCATCAAAATAGATGGCCTGAGTACCGTGCCTGCCTTCCAGTGAGCGGTTCAGAAGGCTCCATCTGCCTGAAGATACATCCAGCATTTCCACCTCATCGTGTGAGATTTGCTGGCTTCCGCTTTCACCTCCGATAATCAGCAGATTTCCCTGATGAACGGCGGCAGCCGTTCCGGCCCGCTCTGTTGGAATATCACCCTCTGGTGATGGCAGCGTAGTCCATTCTCCCGTTCTGAAATTGTAAACATCGGTCTCTTTCACAGTAGCCTGAAATCCCTGCGACTGATAGCCGGAACGCCGTCCCCCTGCCACATACAGCTTATCGTCAATCACTGCGGCATGCAGGTGGTCGCGGGAACGGGGTGCATCGGGAAGAATTCGCCAGCTGTTAGTGGCAGGATCAAATTCATCCAGCCAGTTTACCCAGCCCGAATTGTGCCCGTCTATAATTCCGCATACCAGGTAGATTTTACGGTCGTAAACCACAACACCGGCCGCACCTCTCCTTCTTTCTGCCGGTATTTCAGGACCCAATGCCCATAAATCCAGTACCGGATCATAAATAAGAATGTGAGAAAGAGGTGTCTCATGTGGCCAGCCCCCGCTCAGGGCGCCCATTACATAAACCAGGCCATCCATCTCCACAGCCTGAATATGATGAATCTCAAAAGGAGGCATCGCACCCTGAGTCCACTCCTTTGTTTGTGTGTTATAAATATCATTGCGTTTCATTCCTCTTCCACCGAGTAGAATAAAATAATCACCTGCCCTGACTAACGCATTTTCATGGCGTTCCACAGCGTTTCCGCCACTTTCTTCCAATGGGTGCCATTGATAGGTTTGTGCATCAACCATATATGGAATGGCAGCTAATAATAAAATCAGTGTGATTCGTTTGATGATTCGATTATGCATTCTTTTAATCCGGTTTAGTGTTATTGATTTAGATGGTAGAAAATTCATGGATCTTCCAAAATTTAAATTTTTTCTCATTTCAGGATAGCAGTCAGCCATCAGCTTTAAGGTTAAATCAATCATCAGGCTAACAATGAAATGAATGCTGCTATCAGGCCGGGAATCACTGCAAGGATTAGCAATGTAATGAGCTGTCGGCTCTCTCTCATTCCTACAAAAAAAGCAAAGATAAAGCCTTTCACAACCGTATTTGTTGCAGATGCCAGAACAATACCCATTACAGCAACATCATGGCTCAACTCATCCAGTGCAAGGCGGGACAAAGAGAGGGTGATTGCATCAACATCCATGAGGCCGGAAATCACCGATAATACATAGATTCCCCGGTCGCCAAATAAATTGAGCATGGCCGCTGATAAAAACATAATGATCGCAAGCAAAAGGCCGAACTTGATAGCCATCGTCAGCTTAAATGGGTTATCGAGCTGCAAGTCTGGATCAGCCTGTTTATATACGCCCTTCTTCCAAAGCCAGTAACCGCCTCCCAGCACGCAAAAAAACATTAATGTAACCGGAAGCCATAAATCATTCAAAAGAAGAGGATTAACAATAGCAACCTCGACCATAACCCGGATAAACATGATGGATGATGCAATCATGACTCCCCCCATAAACATACTTTTAGCAGGAAACTCTTTTGCAAACTGGGACAGGCTGAGTGTTACCGCTGTTGACGATGCCAGGCCTCCGGTTATGGATGTAACTAATGTTCCCATCCTGTTTCCGATATGTTTGATTGCAAAATATCCCACGAACGATATGCCGCATATCAAAACAACCATCAGCCATATCCAATAGGGATTCAGTGATTCCCAGGGGCCAAAACCTCGATTTGGAAGCAATGGCAGCAATATCACTGAAATAATGAGCAGTTTGATACCGGCATAGATCTCCTCTATTTCGATGTTTCTGAGCCATTTGTGGAGTACAGGTTTCATTCCCAATAAAGCTACTGCAACAACAGAAGTAGCCAATGCATAATTATAAAAACCCATCGCTGCCCATGCTGAAAGAGCAAATGTGAGCATCATTGAAAAAGCGGTTGTAGTGCCAAGGTCACCGCTCGTTCTGGCTTCAAGTACATGGCCGGCAACAATCATGAGGGACACGGCAAGAAAAGAGGCTGCCAAAAACCAGTCACCTAACTCCACAGAAATGATCGCACAGATTCCACCGAGCAAGCCAAGAAGACTGAACGTTCGAAGTCCGGCCACACGAACACCTTCTTCTTCTTTACGCCCGCTCCAGCCTCTCTCAATTCCGATCAGAAGCCCGATTGCAAGTGCTGCGAGAAGTTTAATGATGATTTCAAATTCTGTGTCCATATCACCAATTTACAAAACTCATTCAGCAGATTTCTTCTTCGCTTTTTCAGTTGCTTTCCGCCTGAGTTCGCTCACTTTTTTCGCAATTGCACTGCGCTCTTCACTTTTATCACCGGTTTCCCGCCCCAGCAGGTATCCAAAGTGGTTCAGTGAGTCTACTTCATCACAAATCACCTTAATAATGGCACCGAGAGGAATAAACAAGATCATACCGGCCAATCCCCATATTTGAGCTCCTATAAAAATCAGCAGCAGCGTGGCAAGGGCATTCATGCTTACCTGGCTTCCAACAATAGTTGGGGTAAACAAATTGCTCTCGAAAAGCTGGATAATGTAAAAGCCCAATAAAATAATGAGAGGATAGATCAGGGAATCCATCGTGATCAGTGAATAGAGAATCGGCAGGATTGAACCCATGATGGGGCCAACAAACGGGATTACATTCAACATAGCCGCAAAAACACCGAAAAAGATAGCATGATCCACGCCTATCACTGTAAGCATAATGGAATTTAATACAGCCAGTATGGCAATAACCATCAGCAACCCGGCGATATATCGTTGAACAAGGGTTTTTACCTTGTTGATGATCACTCTTACTTTCTCTTCATTGCCGCTGATTCCTTTACCAAATGCCTTTAATACAAATGTTTTAAGCAAATCACGAAACAGTAAAATCAGATACATATAAACCGGGACCAGGAAAACTGCCGTGATGGTTGAGGCCGCTCCGGTTATACCCCTGGTAAGGGAGGCCGTATTTTCTCTTATAAAATCAATAATTTCAGATACAACACGATCCAGGTTTATTTCCCCTTCAACTCCAAACCAGGTCGCAAGAAATACATCAAATGATTCGATCAGCTCTTCCAGGCGCTCCACAAACATGTCGGCATCCCGTGCAAAAGCTGCCATTTGGTTATAAAAGAAAAATCCGATACCTGCCAAAAACAACAAACCAACAATAATGGCTGCTAATGAAGAGAGTATCCTTGGCACCTTATAATTTTCCAGCCACCTGCAAATGGGAGATAACAAAATCGAAAAAAAGAGTGCAAAGAGTAGTGGCAGCAGTATGGTTTTTGCCATGATCATGGCATAAACTGTAAGAATCAATGCTGCAAGAAAATAGGTGTACTTTACATACCATTTTTGCTCAACGTCTGTCATAATCATGTTTTCGGGTTATAGTCAGCTCAATCTGTAATTAAAAGAATAATTTACCCTTCTTACAAAATTTTCGGTACAACTTTTAAAAATATGATTAAAAAGTAGTTATTTAGTATTTAATCTATACAAATAATTACCCTTTACCCACAAATGCTCAAAACAGACAACGATAAAACCACCATCTTAATCCGATTTCTTGTAGGGTCGGTCTTTCTCTTCGAAGGAATTCAGAAATTCATTTATCCCGGTCTACGCGGAGCAGGTCGTTTTGAACGTATCGGTATCCCTTTCCCGGAATTTTCAGGTGTATTTGTTGGCAGTTTTGAAATTGTATGCGGTTTGCTTGTACTCGCCGGACTACTCACACGCTATGCCGTTATACCGCTCATCATCATTATGATTACAGCTATCATTACAACTAAAATCCCCATCCTTTTGGGATATGGCTTTTGGGGTTTTTCACTTCGCGAACTCGACACCTATGGCTTTCTGAGTATGATGCATGAATCCAGAAATGATCTTGCCATGCTTATCGGTTCAATTTTCCTTTTGATAAAAGGCGGGGGTTATTGGTCGGCTGACCTTAAGTGGTTTCAACCGGACAGAACTCATAAACTAACGTAGTTTTCATGAAAGGTGAACTCCAACGCAGTATCAGAACACCGGGAGCTATATTGATGGGGCTTGGCTCCATTGTGGGAACCGGGATCTTCGTCAGTATTGCCATTGCCACCCAAATTGCCGGAACCGGTGTTATCATTGCCATTGTGATTGCGGCATTGCTTGCAATATGCAATGGCCTGAGCAGTGCACAACTCGCAGCAGCCCATCCGGTAAGTGGTGGCACATATGAGTACGGCTACCGTTTTCTGAATTCCTGGTTTGGTTTTACGGCAGGCTGGATGTTCATGACCGCAAAATCGGCATCGGCAGCCACTGCGGTGTTAGGATGTGCCGGTTATATATTCTACGCTTTCAATATCCATTCTGGCCGGTTATGGCTGGTTGCTGCCGGACTCACTATTCTCCTGTTCATGACAATTCTTGTATCAGGTGGCATCAGTCGCAGTAATTTTGCGAACAAAGTGATTGTATCGATAACTCTGGCCGGGCTGGGTGCCCTCATTATCGCCGGCTTTATTCTATATGGCGTTCCGATTGAACCAATTTCGATTGCCCTTTCAGATACTTCATTATCTTCCATATTGTACGGCTCAGCACTTATGTTTGTGGCTTACACAGGTTACGGAAGAATCGCTACACTTGGTGAAGAGGTGGACGAACCAGGAAAAACCATTCCCAGGGCAATTATCCTTGCAATGGGGGTTATCGTACTGCTTTACCTGCTCGTATCACTCACTGCATTGAATGTAATGGGTTCAGATGCTTTCGGCAAAACGGTTCAAGGTGAAGCCGCTCCGCTTATGATTGTGGCGCAGGCAATGTCAGTACCAGCTATCGGTACAATCATAACCATTGCTGCTGTTACTGCAATGCTGGGTGTACTGCTGAACCTGATTCTTGGTTTATCCCGGGTATTGTTGGGAATGGCCAGAAGGCGTGATGTACCCTTTATCCTTTCCAAAATTAATCCAAACACAAAAAGTCCGGTAGCATCAGTTCTTGTAACATCTGTAATTATTGCAATTCTGGTGATGAGCGGTGATATCGTATTTACCTGGTCGTTCAGTGCGTTTACAGTTCTTATCTATTATGCAATCACTAATCTTTCAGCATTGAATCTGCCAGCAGATTTACGCCTTTATCCGCGTATTATACCTGTATCAGGATTATTCGGCTGCCTCTTTCTTGCCTTCTGGATCGAACCACGGATCTGGATACCGGGATTGATATTGATTGGAATCGGACTCGTTTGGCATGCGTTGGCCCAAAGGCTGCAAAATGCTGATTAAACAGATTCATTTTGGAGTACTCACCACGTCATTCCACGGCGATTGCCTGGAATTCTATTCTTGTTTAGACTCCGCATCCTAATCAATGAAATGATTTTTTTTATTAAATAATCATCAGTAGATCAAAAAAAGTCAGTAATTTTAATATAGATGATGACGCAATACAACATGCTGAATCGACAATATGCCGGGTAACTGTTGAGTTAATGTACAGCAGGAAGTATTGATAGATGATACTACTGAGGATCATCATCTGACAGTAGTATTGATCTATCAATATGGAAACAGCCCGTAACATATTTTTCTTGATGGCATTAACGATGTTGTTATTGTCTCACAACAACAGAAGGGAGAACTATATTTCTTATACGATTACGCCTGCAGAGATGTATCCGAAAAGTGCGCAGATCCAACATCATTTTACGGATACAGTAAAAATCGAGGACTATTTCAAGGTGATGGATAATCTGGTTGATCAATATCGTACTATGCTCACACATGCGGTTACGGAGCATCTGATCATCAGGAATAATCCCTGGGTGATCGATTCGCTTGCTGCAACAGATTATTACCGATTAAAGGAGAGAGGAATCATCAACCTTGATCCTAAAAAACTCCCAATATTTGCACCGGGTCAATATCTGATTATCCCCGATTCCTTAACGGCAGATAGCCTGAACAGGGTTTTTAAACAGACTTACCTGGATCTCAATATTCCGGAATTTAAACTACGGATAATTCAGGCAGACAGTCTTATCCATGAATTCGCGGTTCGCGTAGGCCGTAATGAGAACAGGTATCTTGCCATGTCGGGACGAATTACTGATCTGCGCACACATACAGGAGAGGGGATGATAATTCGACATGCAAAAAATCCAGCGTTTATTAATCCAGTCAACAATCGCAGATATCTTGTAACCACGCGAGATGACGGAGTAGTGACAGCTTTACCCAATATTCCCTGGCTGGAAACCGAGATCAATGGTGTGCGCTATGGCCAGCTGATTCACCCAACAACCAACATCGAAACCCTGGGAAAAGCCGTTTCTAATGGTTGTATTGGCACTTCTGAGGCAGCCGGCTGGTATATTTATTATCATGCTCCGTTAGGAACGCGTATTGTTATCCGTTACGATTTAAACATCATCGATAACGAAGGGAATACCATGGAGCTGCAAAATATCTACAACTTGTAGATTTCGGAAGTCTGTCACTTAAACAGGTAAAGCACAAACGAGACGTTTGCGCTATCAATGTGAACGAGACGTTTGCGCTATCCAGGTTCAGGGTTTACTCAGCTCAAAGAGATATATTTCACATTATGCACCCCATCCAGATCGTAAATGCTCTGCAGTTCTTCCTTGTTGAGCTTTTTATCCACAATCACAGCAGTAATGGCATTTGAACCTTTTCCGGTACGCCCAAGGCTGAGCGCCGCGATATTAATATCCTGGCTGGCCAGCTTTCCTGCAACAGAAGCAAGCATACCCGGCCTGTCGATGTTTTGATACATAAGTATATCACCTTCAAGCCTGAGTTCAATTCCAAAGCCATCGATTTCCACGATACGGTAATCGCCAGGGCCAAAAACTGCTGCAGATATTTGCTTGTAATCTGAGCTATCGCCAAGGCGAAGAGTAATGAGGTCGTTGTAGTTTTTGTCGTCGCTCTTGTTGGTTTCACTCAGCCTGAATCCGCGTTCAGTTGCATAATGTCTGGCATTGATGAGGTTTACAGACTCATCAACATACTGGGAAAGCATTCCTTTTAAAATGGCATCGGTCAGAACCTCAGAATATTTTGTACAAAGCCCGGTGTATTCAAATGAAAAGTTGTTCGCATTTTTTGGCATGATCTGTCCGGATACACGTCCCAATTTTTCGGCAAGTGCAACATATGGCTGAACTTCTTCATTGGTAAGCAGCGAGATCGATTTACTGTTCAGGCTGCCTTTGTAGCTCTTGTTTTCAAGAGCATCGGCAATCTGGTTTGCAATCTGAACGGCAACTTTTTCCTGGGCTTCCTCTGTTGATGCTCCAAGGTGTGGTGTACAGATAATTGCAGGGTGTTTGAGAATGTTATAAAGTTCAGGTGTTGGGGGCTCATCAGAGTAAACATCAAGTGCTGCTCCGGCTACAATTCCCTGCTCTATCAGCGGCAGCAAGTCTTGTTCATTGAAAATTCCGCCTCTGGCACAATTTACCAGCCGGATTCCTTTCTTCAGTTTTGAAGCATTCTTGAGTGTTACAAGATCGCGGGTTTTCTCAGTTAAAGGTGTATGAACGGTTAAAAAGTCAGACAATCCAAGAAGCTTATCCAGTTCTACAAGGCTCACGCCAAGCCTGCCAGCATGTTCTTGTGTTGTAAACGGATCGTAAGCATATATATCCATCCCGAACTCTCCCATACGCAGCGCAACTTCTGAGCCGATTTTTCCAAGTCCAACAATTCCCAGCGACTTGCCGTGAACCTCGGTTCCCATAAACTTTTTACGGTCCCATCCCCCGTTTTTAACCCGTTCTACAGATTGAGGAATATTTCTGGCCAGGGCAATAATCATTCCACAGGTATGCTCGGCAGTTGAAATTGTGTTGCCATCAGGGGTATTCATTACCAAAACCCCTTTGGAGGTTGCAGCAGATATGTCAATATTATCAACACCTACTCCAGCACGACCGATTATTTTAAGTCCGTTCGAATTTTTTAAGAGTTCTGAGTCAACTGTAGTGGCACTTCGCACCACAACGGCTTCATAGTTACCAATAATTTTCTTGAGTTCATCCAGAGTAATCTTTTCAGGTTGGTCTGATTTGATACCCCTTCTTTCAAAAATTTCCGCACAAACGGGGTCAACATTATCAAGTAATAATACTTTATAAGACATAAGCAAAGAGCTAAAAAATTAATTTATTAAATGGTGATAAAATCGCTTATTAATGATTGAACATCCGATATGCCTGCTCCGCTTTCTGCCGAACAAGCGAGTACCGGAACCTCAATATTCATCTCGTTCAGTAACTTTTTCGTATAACTTATAGATGAATTCAATTTGTTTACTGATATTTTATCGGATTTTGTAAGCAGTACTGTAAAAGGTTTCTCATTACTTCCCATCCAGTAAAAAAAATCTTCGTCCAGTTTTGTAGGCTGGTGACGGGAATCAACAAGATGAAATATCAATTTAAGAGTTTTACGCTTTAGTAGATATTCCTGGATATCCTTTCCCCATCGGTCACGCTCTTTTTGCGGAACTTTGGCAAATCCAAATCCGGGCAAGTCAACAAAAAAGCATAAATCACCGATTTTATAATAATTCATCTGCTGGGTTTTGCCAGGAGTATTACTGGTTCTTGCCAGCCTTTTTTTGTTTGTAAGCCTGTTAATTAAGGATGATTTACCCACATTAGACCTGCCCGCGAAGCAAAACTCAGGTAAACTCTCTTCAGGACAATGATTTATTGACGGCGCTGATGTGATAAATCTTACAGATTGAAAATCCATCAGGAAATTTCGTTTTCTTCTTTCTCTACTCCAAAATGAACTGGTACCGGATAGTCACCTGTGAAACAGGCTGTACAATAAGAATGCCCTGATGAATTTGCCTCTTTAACAGCACTCACAAGGCCCTCAGGAGAAAGATATCTCACACTATCTGCGCCAATTTCTCTTGCGATAGTTTCTATATCTCCATTGCATTTGTTGGCAATCAATTCGTCAGGACTGGGAAAGTCCATCCCATAAAAGCAGGGATGCGTAATGGGAGGTGAACTCACTAAAAAATGAACTTCTTTCGGTCTGGCCTCACGGATCATCTCAACGAGATGTCTTGATGTTGTCCCCCTCACTATTGAATCGTCAACAATGATTACAGACCGCCCTTCCAACACGCCTTTTACTGTGTTAAACTTTGTTCTTACTTTTTGTTCTCGTGATTTCTGGCCCGGTGAAATAAACGTACGCCCAACATAATGATTTCGAATCAGGCCGATATCGTATTTACAATCATATCCAAGTTTTTGGTTCTCGTGAGCATAACCGATTGCAGCTGTGTTGCTTGAATCAGGTACTGAAATCACAATGGGCTTCTTGTCGTCTTTACTGTTAGAAATCACCTTATTCACAGGATGCTCTTTAGCAAGCTGTTTACCGAGGTTCCGGCGAATTTTGTCAACCATTTCACCAAAAATCCTGCTATCGGGCCTGGAAAAGTACACATATTCAAAAATGCACTGACTGGTTTCCGTGCCGGGTTCCTTATCGAGGAAAAAGCTCTTTGGTTCATGGTTCACAGCTGCTTCCCTGTCGATTATCAATACCTCTCCCGGTTCAACATCCCGGATAAACTCAGCTCCAATGATATCAAATGCGCAGGTTTCACTGGCAACGGTATATGCACCGTCAATTTTACCCAGCGCTAGTGGACGAAAGCCATTCGGGTCACGCACAGCAATTAATTTATCATCCGTTAAAATGACCAGGCAATAAGCGCCCTCAATCTGCCCGAGTGCATCCATCACCTGATCAACCTGGTCTTTTTCCCGGCTGTGTGATATCAAATGGAGAATGAGTTCGGTATCAGATGTGCTTTGAAACAATACCCCTTCATCCCTGAAACGCTCTCTGAGAATGCGGGCATTTGAGAGATTGCCGTTATGGCCAATTGCCAGGTTCCCATTTCTGTAGTGCACCCTGAAGGGCTGGATGTTTGCAGGATTTTTTGCAGCGCCTGAAGTGGAATACCGGTTATGGCCGATCGCAGAGCTGCCCCTCAGCTCACGCTTGAATATACGCGGATCATCAAAAACAGAGAGTACAAGCCCAAACCCTCTGTGCATGGGCATAGTATTACGGTTTTTTCTTTCATCATAGAATGTAGTTACAATTCCGGCCGATTCCTGGCCACGGTGCTGAAGTGCGTGTAACCCATAATAGGTGAGCAGGGCCGCTTCGGAGTGATTATAGATACCGAAAATACCGCAATAATCGTGGGGTTTGTCGATCATTATTGGTTAAGAGTTCAGAAAATTTTTGTAAGGAGAAAAGATATGGAAAAGCCTTGTAAATAACATTTATGAAAGTTAATCATTCAAAATATAAATTGACAAACAGTGATTAATTCGTGATTTCTTTATACGATTCATGCAGCTCTTTCGTAAATTTAAGGTTATGAAAAGTCAAAAAATCACATCATCTGTCCAATTCATCTTCCGCATTATTCTTGGTGGTATGCTGATTTTTGCGGGCGTATTGAAACTGATTGATAATACAACACTTTTTGAATCTGTAGCATACATAACCTGGCTTCCGGTATGGGCAAAAAGCCTGATCATTAATTGGCTTCCTTACATTGAAATTGCAATTGGTGCGCTGTTAATCACTTATCTGGTCGACATAATCTCAATTCCTGCTAATGCTCTTATATACCTGAGCTTCTTTATTTTCGCTGTTTGGGGGATGGGTTCAGGACTTGAAATCGACTGCGGATGTTTTGGTGACCTTGACAGCTCTTCATTTATCGGGCAGCTTCTTGGTTCCGAACTCGGCTGGAAAATGACAATACGAAATGCATTATTTACCCTGATGTCACTATTTCTGTTCTGGAAACCTGCAGCATCCTGAGTGCTACCCTGATAATTGATATCACAACTGTCCACTTGTGCCTATGGTAAAACGTTATAGAATTTTTAAAATATCTTTATTTCTGAGATTTTAGGAATGATGAATTCGCTCCTTCTCAAGGCTCATCTTTTGTACGCGAAGCGTTCCGAGCGAAGCGATTCCCATGAAATGCTCATTATTTATACGCGAAGCGCTCAGAGCGTAGTGATTCCCACGAAGTGATATCCTTTGGCATAGCCATCCCTTCGGGGCCACTCCAGCCCGACGACGCCGAAGGCATCCCGATGGGGAAATACACCGTTGGTATTCCGGTCAGGATGGCAAAGGATCCGGGTGTTTTCAGGCAGCGCAGACAACTCCCGGCATGACAAATTCTGAATGCACCGCCTCTGATAAAAATCCGGCATGTCATCCCGAACAAAGCCATTTCAGTGCCTTTCAGCAAGGGCGTAATCGCCACACGGGGATGGCTATTCGAAAGAAAATACCTGTTCATAACCCGCCCCCACAGGCCATCGGCCTGAGATAACAAAGCTTGGGGCAGCGGAGATAATAGATTCTCTGCAAAGGTAAGATGTTCACAAAAGGTTGTTAGTCGTATCAAACGGGAACCGCGCCCCAAGACAAACGATGCGCCCACACCCGGGCAGGCTGTAAGCCTGCAATAGCCCCTTCGTTGATTCATCGAAAACTTCAGTAAGGAATCTCAACATTCCGGTTCATACTTCTATACACAAACAACCAAACCGGATCACTATATATGGGCCAGTCACTCTGCCACCTTTGTGTTCACCTTACATTTTCAACCAAGTAATGGATCCCCTTTATCCATTCCAAGATTTAAGATGAACTTCATATCTATATTGCCGATCAGCAAATCCATCATCAGGCAACTACTTGCCGGCAGGAGACTGACAGGGTTATGCAGGAGTGTGATGGTATTGAGTATGACCCTGATCACTTTTGGAGATAAATCCGGATTGCGTAGGAAATAATACATCGATTCTGGTACCGTCTATCCCAGGCTTACAGCCTGACAATTTGATGGGTCCACCGTCTTACTTGGGGCGTGGTGTGTGCCTATGGCGTCTATCTGCATGGTTCGAACATCTTACCTTTGGCAGAGTACTTCTCTATAAAACTGCCCCAAGCTTTGTTATTTGAGGCCTACAGCCTCGGGGATAGTCAAAATATCGCCCCGAAGGGATCCCAATGGGAAACACCGAATATCGCCCCGTAGGGATCCCTTCGGGAAATATCGAATACTGAATTTCGAATTTTCAGAATAAGATAAACCTGGATTCAACAAGATTGCCGTCTCCTTTAGCTGACGGATTGAAAAGCTTGCCGAGAACTAATCCCGAGCGAAACTCTCTGAAAAGCGGAAAACCTTTGTCGGGACTTTTGCTATCGCTCAAACTTTTCGCTTCGCGGGAATCGCTACCGCTCGAAGCACTTTTCACTTTTCACTTTTCACTTTTCACTTTTCACTTTTCACTTAAAAAAATAATCCACTACTCATTACACTTCCCACCGATATGTGCGATGCGTTTTATGATGAAAGCAGCCAAGTGCTTCAAGGCTGCGTTGCATGAGCCAGTTTTTTTCGCTAACCCAAACCCCCTCAAGATAATCGAGCTGCGGGGCCGCTTTATGTGTCATTTGTATACCTCTGACAAAAACCAGAGCTTCCATGCCCAATTTTCTGAATTTTGGCACAGTCCCAAAAACTATGATCCGCAACCGGGTTGCTTTCTTCTTTATTCTGAGAATTTTTGGAAGATGCCACCATTTGAGCAGTCCTTTTGTCTGAACGGAAATCTCATTAAGGTCGGGTATACTAACGATAAATGATGCCGGTTCGCCATTTACAAATGCAATCAATACACTCTCAGGGATCATGATCTGCTTCAGCTGTTTAACCATGTTTTTCACCGTTTCCCGGGTCAGTTCCGTAAACTCATGTTCGCGGTCTGCAATATCCTGTTCACTCCATGCCTTGTTGTAGATGGCTCTGATTGCCTCAGCATCCTCATTTATATTCTTAAGGTCAATGGGCCGCAGTAATACCCCCGGTCGGTTCTCAATCCGGTCTGTAATTTTTACAAGCCGATCCGGCAAGGGGGTTGAAAATTTGCGTTTGTAGCTCCAGTGGTCATCAAGTTTAACAGCACCTGTATTTTCAAGAATGACCTGATAGTAAGGCGGATGATAAAACATTCCATATATAGGCGGCTCCTCAAAGTTCTCGACGAGCAGCCCCCAGTAATTATTATTTTCACCAAAATTGACTGGCCCACGAAACGCTTTATAACCATGCTTTGCATGCCATTCTTTAACAAAATGGATCATTCCATCTGCTACATCCTGATCTTCAATCATCTCAACAAATCCAAACCCACCCAATTTTGGTTCAAAAACCGCATCTTTTTCAGAGTGATTCATCACTGCGAAACGGGCAACCAACCGGCTGCCATCGTACATGAGATATCTTTCACACTTTCCTTTGTTGAAGAAAGAGTTTTGACGTGGATCAAAGATTTTCTCAATCTCAAACCTTAGTGGCGGTATCCAATTTGGGTAATTTTCATAAATCTGAAAAGTAAATTGATGAAACAGTTCAATTTCATTTTTACTTTTGACAATTTTAAAATGATAAGCCATTATTTAGTTAGTGCTTTGCAATCAGAAAAATTACTTTTTTCAGGTATTTTATGACAAGCCGGAAATTTCAACCGGAAATCACAATTTGGAATTAACTAAAAAGTACAAGGGCCTATAGATTGAACCAAGTAAATGAAGAAAATAATCCTGAATTTTAAAACGGAATTTTAAGTATCATTTTTATGTGTTAGGTACAGAATGAGGGTGCTGTGGATTGTCAGCATCTTATTAAACTTTCAACCTTACTATGATTTGTTTGGCTACTATCAGAAGATTGCTTTTGAACTTAGCTATTAATTATTTAGATCCTTTACGGTTTGTTTATGGCCAATGATAAAAGAACTTTGGCAGTTGTGTTGTTACTTTTTTCATGCATCACATCTGCATTGCTATTATGGAAAGCAGAACCACCAAACCGTACTACACTAACATCATCTGCTCAGCTCGATTCACTCATCAATCTGACCATCAATGATTTTATGATACCACAATCAAATGTACGGATGCGTTCTGTAAAGGTTGATTCTCTATTTACCAGAAATATTTATTCGATTCGGGTACCTCGAGATTTTTCCAAAACCTCATTTCATTATCAGCTTCATCAGGAACTCCTGCCTTTCAATGCATCAACTGCAGGCCGTGTGGAATTCCCTGACTATAACCTGCAAATTCATGTAATTTTCAATAACAAAGTGCATCGATCCGTTTTTATTATTACAGATCCGCTGCTACAACAGATACATCAATAAATGTCTTATGAAGTGGATTGAGCCAAAAAAAATTCTGAAAAAACTTGAGCTCACAGAATTTCCTCAACCTGATATCATTGAATTGAACTACCCTGTTTTGATGTGTCATGGCTATGGAGGTTTTACAATGCTGCTTACCCCGGCTCCCCTGCACAACTCTTGTATGAGGCTGAGGGGCTATGGCATTCATGCATTCGCACCTAATATTGTACCTTATGCAACTATCGAAATAAGGGCAGAGCAGTGGGCTGAGGTTATTCAGAAGCTCATATCTCAATATGATTATGAAAAAATGAATGTCGTTGCCCACAGCATGGGCGGACTGGATATACGGTATGCAATATCAAATTTAAGTATGGCAGATTCAATTGCTTCATTAACCACAGTTGCCTCCCCTCATCATGGAACAAGTCTTGCTGAATTGGTACTGAATACACCTGAAACACTTAAAGAAAAACTTGGTGAACTAATCGATTGGTTTGGTGAAAGTATCTATCCCGGCCAAAAAAGTGATGCAGTTGCTGCAGTTGAGCAGCTTACACGTGATTATATTACTACTGAATTTAACCCAAATACACCGGATGCAAAGCAGGTTCTCTATTTCTCTTACAGTGCAGCAGTTGGCAAGGGAACCAAAGAACCACTGAATCCAATTTACCGCCTTCAGAACCAACTCATCTATCAAAATGAAGGAGTGAATGACTCGTTTGTCACAGTTAAAAGTGCAAAATGGGGTAAACACATTAACACACTTCCCATAAGCCACCTGGAGCAAATAGAAATTCAGGTCAGTAAAGAGAGAAAGCCAATAGTTGAAAATTTCTGGAAAGACCTTGCATTAAACCTTCAAAAAAATGGCTTGTAAAGAGTGGCAGAGTGTACCACAACACTATACAGGTTTCAAAGTTCAATTGATTTTAAATCATTGAGCAATGAATAAGCTGTGAGGTCGTACTGGATGGGTGTCAGCGAAGCATATCCTTTTTCGAGAGCAGTAATATCATTGTTATCACCTTCATCCAGAAGCTGAAATTTTCCGGTCATCCAGTAGTATGATCTGTTATGAGGGTCAATTCTGCCTTCAAATTCCTCTACATATCTGCTGTTTGCCTGTCTTACCCACTTAATCCCCTTTAACGGGCCGGCAGGAGCATTCAAATTTAGTGTGACCCCCCTTGGCAAGCCATGATTCAAAACATATCCAATCACTTTTCTGGCTGCGTCTTTACAGCCGCTCAGGTCAGCATTTTCATCATAGTCGGTACAAGAGATTGCAATGGAAGGATAGCCCAATATGGTTCCCTCTGTAGCGGCACTTACAGTACCGGAATAGAGGATGTTAATCCCCGCATTACTTCCGTGATTTATACCGCTCACAACCAGGTCCGGCTTTCTGTTTAATAGTTGGTTATGTGCCAGTTTGATAGAATCAGCCGGAGTTCCTGAAACAGCCTGTCCGTTAAAACGGTTGTCAATGCGAAATGCACGGCTGCGAAGAGGGGTTTGAATGGTAATCGCATGCCCCACTGCACTTTGTTGCCGGTCGGGTGCAATAATTTCTACATCTCCAAACTCGGCAGATATTTCTGCCAGAGCTTTTATTCCCGGCGAAAAAATCCCGTCATCATTACAGACCAGAAGCAGGGGCTTTCTGTGATTCGACATAATTGATACTTAATTTTGCGTGTTTATTTTAATATGGCAGAAGGCAGACGGCAAATAGCTTGTAGCTGATAGCTGAAAATAATGAATCTTCACTTTGCATTTTGAGTAAGCCTTTATTCAACTCTATTAATGAATATCTTATGGCCTGGCAATCGGCGCATCCCGATATGTTTGTCGGGACTGTCGCATCCGCTCCAGCTTTTCGATTCGCGGGAATCGCTAACGCTCTGAGCACTTTTACCTAATATTGTTCCGTTTCGTTTGGAAAATCACCCGATTTAACATCATACACGTACCTGCCAACTGCATCTTTCATAATCTCATGAAGATCAGAATAGCGTCGCAAAAAACGGGGTGAAAAATCCTTGTTCAATCCCAGCATGTCATGCAAGACGAGCACCTGCCCATCACAATTCGGTCCGGCCCCGATTCCAATCGTAGGTACAGATACAAGCTCTGTTACCTGCCGTGCGAGTTCACTTGGAATTTTTTCCAGCACTATCGAAAAAACACCAGCTTCCTCAAGTTTTTTGGCATCCTGTAATAACTGATCTGCTTCTTTCTGATCCTTGGCACGTACCTTATATGTGCCAAATTTATAGATGCTCTGAGGTGTAAGACCAAGATGGCCCATCACCGGTATGCCTGCATCCACAATTTTTCGCACAGTTTCAGTTATTGTTTTGCCACCTTCAAGCTTTACAGCATGAGCACCGGCTTCTTTCATCATGCGTCCGGCGTTAATCAACGCTTCTTTGGCCGTAACCTGATATGTCATAAACGGCAGGTCGGCAATCACAAGTGCCCGTTGAACAGCCCTTACCACACATGATGTGTGATAGATCATGTGGTCAAGTGTCATAGGAATGGTTGTATCAAAACCCGCCATAACGTTACTGGCGGAATCACCAACCAAAATTACGTCGATACCGGCCGAATCCACAATGCCTGCCATTGTGAAATCATAAGCCGTCAACATGCTGATTTTTTCACCACTTCGTTTCATTTCCACAACGGTTTGTGTGGTTACTTTATCAGGGCGCGAACTCTTGCCTTGTGTGCTCATAATTTATTCCCTGGTTACAATTGCTGCTGAAGCTTCAAGCTCGCATGTAACCTTACCATCAACCGTTGCCACACCTTCCATGGTTACAAAGTTGCGTCTCATATTCGAAAGTTTCACTTCCATCCTGAGCTGATCACCAGGAACCACTTGCTGACGAAATTTGGCATTTTTTATGCCTGTAAATACAATCAGTGAATTTTCCGGATCCTTGACATGGGCTTTCATGAGCATTATACAGCCAGACTGTGCCATTGCTTCTACCTGCAATACGCCCGGCATAATCGGAGCGCCAGGAAAATGACCGTTAAAAAACTCTTCATTTACCGTAACATTCTTGATGGTTACAATACGGTCTTCTTCAGCTTCAAGTACCCGGTCTACAAGTAAAAACGGGTAACGATGCGGCAGGTATTTTTTGATTTCTTCGATTTTCATGTGTGGCAGTTTAGTTGTTTTTCTGAATATTTCTTAATCATGTCAAAATTCTGGGTGTTTAAAGCGCCGGACATGTGTACACAGAATTAACCTTTTTTTTATCCAAAATGTCAATATACCAATTCTTGCGTCAATTAAAGAGACAACAAACGAAATGAATTTATTAAGGGAAATGTCATCAGTCGAGTTCTTCTGAAATGTGAACCAGTTTAAAAAATATGACCTTTTGCGAATCGACTCGGCTGATGACTCGCGTAGTACAAGCAAAGATACAAGTCATCAGCCGAGTTCTTCAGTAATATGAACCAATTCGAAAAATGTTACCCTTTTCTAAGTAACTCGGCTGATGACTCGATACGATACGAAATAACAACCAACCTATTTAACAGTTCCGATATAGATAAAAGCAATTCCTCCGGTCAATTTTTCTGCCCTCATTTCATCAAATACATCCGCTTCTGCCATCAGCTCGAGGAACTTCTCTCCTGCAGGAAATTTCGCACTTGTTTCAGGAAGGTAAGTGTATGCCTCCCGGTTTCCGCTGATCAAGCCCCCCACAGCAGGCATTACGTGTTTACTGTAGAAGCGAAATGGTACTCCAACAATGCCCGAAGGCTGCCCAAATTCAAGAACAATTACGCGTCCTCCCGGTTTTACTACACGGGCCATTTCCCGAAGACATAAGAGAGGATCATCTACATTTCGGATACCAAAAGCAATGCTTGTTATGGTAAAAGAATTATCCTCATACGGCAGATTCATTGCATCAGCCACCTCAAAATCAACCACCAGCTTTCTTTTGTAGGCTTTTGCCGGTGCAAGTTCAAGCATTTCTTTGCAGAAGTCGGTGCCTAGTACATACCCTCCATGGCCAACAGTTTTTTTAAATTCAATGGCAAGGTCACCGGTACCGGTAGCACAGTCAAGGACCCGGTCGCCCGGTTTTGCTCCACTCTCAAGTACTGCTTTTTTCCTCCAGGCATTATGCACGCCCATTGATAAAATTCCGTTTATGCGATCATAATCATTCGCAATGTCGGAAAACATATTTTTAACTTTTTCACTCATATATGTTGTTGATCAATTTCTTTGGTATTCGAATTAAATCTATAGGCCATTCAAATGCGATGTTTTATTGAGGTAAATCGGACTGAATGCCCCATGCTTGTGAACAAATTGGTTAACGGCTCCATTCTCATGTTCAATAAGATGCATATTTTTAATCCCATAGCCTAACCATTCAGCAAACAATATCCTCATTAACCTGCCGTGAATAACAAGTGTGATTAATCCCTCTGGTTGTTTATTGATCATTGATAAAATGACTTCCATTGCCCGG
Source organism: Balneolaceae bacterium (assembly GCA_003559375.1). Classification (GTDB taxonomy): domain Bacteria; phylum Bacteroidota; class Rhodothermia; order Balneolales; family Balneolaceae; genus Rhodohalobacter. Next base: position 36,852 of record PWLN01000103.1, read on the forward strand.
TTATAAACTTCCATTGGAGACTCTCCGCCGGGTATTCTGATATTTATTTCCCCCCGTTTCCAGGCCTGATCAATCTCTGCCAATTCGACGATAACTTCTTCATAAGGCTTGCCCTCAAATTCTCCGAAATCCATTTCATCAAGGGAAGGTGATTGTATTAGTGGCAATCCTGATCTTTTACTAAAATAGCCTGCAGTTTCTATCGCCCGCTTCAGGCTGCTACTGACCAGTATATTGGCTTCATAGTTCAACAAATAGGAAGCAAGTTTTTTGGCCTGTTTAATTCCTTTCGAATTCAGAGATGCATCTATACCCCTGCCCTGCATCAAACCGTTTTTATTGTAATCAGTCTCCCCATGCCTGGCAATCAATAACCGGATCTCACTCATTTCTTTCTTTTTTGGTTGTAATCTATAATAGCTTGCTGTACATGCCTGTCCAGTTTTTCGACCTCTTTAGGTGCCATATTCTGATATAATGAATACCGAACCAAAACCATTTTCAGGGTGCGGTCATTCAGGGGAAGTTTCCCAATTTTAGAGTTCGATTCGAGTTTATCCCATAATCGTCTCAGCAAGCCAATTTTAAACAGAAAGAAAAGTACAATACCAATACTTACAGCTGTGTACATTCCGTAAATACCCATAAAACTTAAGGCTACAGCCGCAATTAAGAGTTGAAAAAAATCTTTATTTAAGAATTTTAAAACAGGAGTAAGTGCAATAGTAACAAATGCGCTTTTTTGGTGATACCACAAGTAATGGAAAACCAGTGCCACAGCTGCTGCAACCCAGGGGTTAATGAGGTAAGCAAGCGCAAAGAAAATGATCATGGCAAGAGAGTCGGCTGAATCAATCCAAGTTACTGCCTTGTCAATAAGATCCTCAAAAGAATATATCTTCATTAACCCGGGCACATAATCATTTATGGTTTCACGTGTAGCATGGAACCAATGCCCATTTGATGTTACAGTTGAAAACGGGGTTTCAAGTACGTTAATTGAATGTAATCTCTTCGAATTCATAGTGCCAAAGATAGGCTCATTTCTGATTAAATGGTACTTTTACCACCTGGTTTCAACCAGATCATGCTTTGGCAACAGTTAAGATAACGGATTTCGCTTTACCGGATTGAGCGATGGTATTCGCCAGTTCAAAAGTTGTAGAACCCGTTGTAAATACATCATCTACAATAATGGGAATAACTCCGGAAAGAAATTCCTGATCCGAAATCAGAAATGCATCTTTCAGATTATCAGACCTCTCAGCAAGACTCAAACCTGTTTGTGTATTTGTTCGTTTAACCCTTACTAAAGTATCAATTGGGGCAATCTCCCAACTGGTAGCACGATTAATACCTTCACTAATTACTCTTGCCTGATTAAACCCCCGTTTTCTCAATTTAGACCGATGTAATGGCACCGGAAGCAGAACAGGCCTCTTTTCATCTGTAAATAATGAGACGCTATCAGAATAGCTTTTTAAAAACGATTTACCCAGCAAAAACCCCAGTTCCTCTCCCACACTCCTAATATTATTATACTTCAGGTCATGTAGCATTTGCTGCAAATAGCCGCCTTTATCAAAATTCCAAAGTGAGAATTGCAAGAATATAAATTCTGGAAGTATATCACCTTTTAAAGATATTGCCGGTTCAAAGCGCTCCTTTTCACACCATTCACAAATATGTTTATAGTAGCCTGCAACAGAACAACTACAGCAAACACAAGTAACCGGGAAAGCAATCTCTGATAATTGGCCAATAATTTTTTTAAGAATCATCATATAGATAAGAACCTTAAAAATGAAATATCTTACAGTACAAGAGCATTTATTTTGTCTTATCATTACATTTAAGTCTGTCATAATTTCAAATATTAACAGAATAAATCTTATTCTCCTTTATGCCTTCAATAGGAAAAGATCTTGCTGCTATTCGAAGCCACCTGGGGTTTACCATTCAGGATATTCAATACGCAACAAAAATTCCGGTTTCTACGCTACAAACAATTGAAAATGATTCAATATTTACAAGGCAAGACGAAAGCAAAACGTATATCAGAAGTTTTGTCCGAAGCTACGGAAGGGCTTTAAAAATTGAAGATGAGTTAATGATAAAAGCACTGGATCAATTTGAATCCGGAAATTATAACCATTTGCTTTTACAGGAGTTCCAGAATTTAGCAAACAAAGAAAGAGATACGGTTGAAGGGGCCAAAGATCAGGTACCGGTAACCGATGAACAGCCAATTAAATCAAAGCCTGTATCAGATAGTGAAGATCTTTTTTCTTCTGACGAGAGTTCTATTAAGTTGGCTGCGGAAAAAGATGAATCTGCTGACACAGTTCACAAGGCAAATGCAACTGAAATAAAATCTGGTATTTCGAATCAAAAAATCAGTGATAATACAACATCATCTGAAGGGCCTGGAACGTCAGGAATTGAACCGGCTATCAATAGTGTTGATTGGGCCAATGTAGGGCAGAAATATTCAAGTGATAAGAATAAAATTTCAGCCTGGCTTATCAGTATCATCATACTTGTCGTTATTGCTGCAGCAGGTATTTATATTCTCTATCAATCGGATTTTTTTCGCTCTGAAAACCAGGATGATGATACCGTAACTTCAACAGAAATGAATGCCACCCGCGGTGGTTTATCTCTTGACTTAGAGGAACCTCCTGCTGAAGCTGCTGAACCGGAAACCCTCAGTGCGCTCGATGACGTACTCCATATTACTGTATATGCCGCGTTGGGCTTGCTGGACCCGGTTCGGGTATGGAGCGATCTTAAACCGAGACTGGATCCATATTGGCTGGAACAGGGAGCTGCCCTTGAATTCGAATTCGCTGACACTGTAAGAATCAGGGGAAACTATGCTAATATGCTCTTGTTCAAAAACGGGCACCTAATACAAAATTTCTACGATGAATTCTTTGAAGAGGAGGAAAATGCAGTGGAACTCACAAGAAATTTTTTCAATTCTGATCCTAAGTGGGCAACCCCAATACCTCTTGAACTGCCAAATGGGGTTGATGAGCCTACAAGTATAAACCCAAGACCTTCTTTTTAATAATAATCATCCTGATTTGAGTATGGACAGAATTTCTGCTGAAAAACGTGTGGCAGAGTTACGTGATTTGCTGCAGAGGGCTAATCAGGCCTATTATTTGGAAGCCCAGCCATTTATCAGTGACAGGGAGTTCGATGAAGCACTTGCGGAACTGGACAACCTGGAGCAAAAATTTGGGCTGGCAACTGATGATTCTCCCACAAAACGGGTAGGTGGTGAACCCTCTGGTGCATTTCCAACCGTGGAACATCCAAAGGCTATGCTGAGCCTGAATAACACATATAATGAACAAGAACTCAGGGATTTTGACCGAAGAATCAAAGATATACTTGGTCATTCAAGTTTCACCTATGCAGTAGAACAAAAGTTTGACGGAGCCTCCATTCGCCTGCGGTACGAAAATGGAAAGTTAGCCATTGGTGCAACAAGAGGTGATGGAGAACGGGGTGATGATATCACGCAAAATATCAGAACAATCAATGATATACCACTCATGTTGAATGGAAACCACCCGGAGGTGATTGAAATTCGAGGAGAAGCATTTATGGAAAAAGATGCTTTTATTCGGCTGAACCAGTTTCGTGAAGAGCAAGGGCTCACACCCTTTGCAAACCCGCGAAATTCTACGGCAGGCTCCCTAAAAATGCAGGATTCCCGTGAGGTAGCCCGAAGGCCTATTCGCTTTTTTGCATTCGATTTGATTTTCGAAGAGAATAATCTTAACCGAACTCATTCTCAAAAAATGAAGATTCTTCGGGAATATGGCCTCCCTGTATGTGAACATTTCAAAGTTTGTGAATCGATCGATGATGTACTCCAGGTAATCGAAGAATGGGACGGCCTTCGATCAAACCTCCCATATGAGACGGACGGTGTGGTCGTAAAAGTGAATGAGGAGCGTTATTATGAAGAATTGGGGAGTACATCGAAATTTCCCCGCTGGGCAATCGCGTATAAATATGAAGCAGAACAGGCTGCTACTATTCTTGAATCCATTTCCCTCCAGGTAGGCAGGCTTGGGAAAATCACACCGGTTGCAGAGCTCAAACCTGTACTCCTTGCCGGAACTACGGTAAAAAGGGCTTCACTGCATAATGAAGATGAAATTCTCCGGAAAGATATCCGTCCCGGTGATACGGTAGTTGTTGAAAAAGCGGGTGAAATTATCCCTCAGGTCATAAGTGTTGTGAATCCGGGCAGGCCTGACCGGGCTGAACCCTTCCGTATGCCGGGAAATTGTCCGGCTTGTAATGAACAACTTGTTAAACCTGAAGGTGAGGCAGCATGGCGCTGCATTAATTCTGAATGTCCGCCTCAAATCAGGGAAAGAATCAGACACTTTGCATCAAGGGATGCAATGGATATTGAAGGGCTCGGGGAAGCTGTTATAGAACAACTTATAAAA
>PWLN01000347.1 GCA_003559375.1 Balneolaceae bacterium
AAACAAAAAACCCCGCTAAATTACGGGGCAAGTGTTGTGTGTTTTGGTATTAATAGTGCAAGTTACAGTCTTTAAGAAATAATCCTTTTATACTTTTCATTTTTACACCGCAAACGATTGCGATGCTTACATAAAAAAAACCAAAAAATCCAGGCAACGCCGGACGCTTTCTTCTTGACATGACAGCTGACCAATCAGAAAACGCGTTGTGAATCAATTATTTCTAAAGGAACGTTCTCCTATCTTTGAAACAAGGTTTTGCCAGATTACCCGGCGCTGCCTGGTTCATGGTTTGGAAAAAAAGGATGAAACAAAGATATAGGAAATATTTTTCCCCACAAGGATTTTGAAAATATTTTTGCAATTTATCCAATAAAATTTTTACTCAAACCAATATTAGAATTTATGCTACACATCTACATCTTACAATCTGTAAGTTGAAAGCTTATTATTTTTAAAAACTGAAATCTAATGAAAAATGAGTAAAAAAACTTATTAACAATTTTTCGCAAGCTATAGATTATCAACACCTTATATCTAAAGAAAAATTCTTTTGAATCAGATCACGGGTAAAACATTATTTTTCCTCCTTAAAACATGGAATAAATTATTCCTATTGCATATTTACGCAGTTTAACACGCATTTTTGAATACACGTTTTTTTGTTAATATTGCCTTCGATAGAGAAATATCTCACCTGTTTAAGGTTTGAGAATAGCTTATCTTATCATCATTTAATATAAAAGAAAACAATTCACAATTAGTTCTAAAAGTATAATAAAACAAGGACTTTCATAAGATAACTCTTTCATACCATGATAAAAAAACTTGCGAAAATTCAGAAAATATCGATGGGTATTCTGCAATTGTTTACTTCCATGGATAAAGGATTTTCGAAAGTTGAGCCGGATATTGCTCAATTAAAAAAATTCAGGTGTATCTGCTATGAAGTAAGCGAAAAACTTCTTGTTGCGGTTTCTCATCTTTTTTCTGATCAGACCATGGTTAAACTAAGAGAAGAGTCTTCACAATCTGCTTCGTTTGACAAAATTCACCGGCAAAGGATTTCACAGCATCTCATGTATATCCGGCATGCAGCAAATGAAGGTCTGGATGCAGTTGAGAATTTTATTGATGAATATCAATCAAGGGAAAAAAGTAATTATGCACTTGATGCCCTTGAAAAGTTCAAAAACCTTTTGGAAAGGGATATTCAATTTCTTGAGCAGGAAATTAATAATATCCGGATGCAGTTTATTCTTTCCGACAGAAAAGAAAGCCTTGAAGATTCTGTAAAAGACTATGAGCCGGAAGATAGCAGGAAATAATAGCTTTCCGGAGAATTAAAAATCCATATTGAAATTTAAATCCTTTTTTGCCCGAGACAAGGGTTAACTTCTGCCTTCTGCGAAATGCACAAAATGAATTGTTACTTGTGAAGATTTACTCTATTCTTAACAATAGTGGTTCACTCACCTGCCAACTAACATTAAATGCATAAACAAGATAATGAAAATCACCCTGCCCTGGTATTGTTCTATCAATGAATGAGTTTTCTTCTGCTTTGAGTTGTGCCAGATCAATGGTTACATTCCCAATTGATTCAACCCTTTTAATTATGTATCCCGCAAGTTCTGCCGAAGAACTTTGCTCCCATTGCAACTCGACATGGCCTGCGTTGTTTCTTTGTGCAATACCGGAAGGTGGTGGTAAAGGAGGACCTTCCTTTATTTCTATCCATGCAACATGCGATCGTTTACTCTCATTACCTGATGAGTCAACCGCTGATACTGCATAGTAATAAACACCCGGGTTTGCAATTGTTTCGAGTAGCATATTTTCTCGGCGCCCGGTATGGAATCTCAATCGTAATGAATCTTCAATTGCCCTGTAAATCCTGTAAGAATGCAGGTCGGCTTCAGGATTCTGACTCCATTGTAATACAATTTCACCGTCTTGTTGGATTAATGCATGTATAAACGGTGCAGAGGGGGGCGTGATGTCCTTCAACCGGGCAGTTACCTTTTCTGATGCCCGTGATCGATTCATGGACCGGTCAAGGGCATAAACCCAATAACCATATAGTGTGGGATTATTTACTGGAAAAGAGTCAATGAAAAGAGTGTCTGTCAGGATTTGCCGGTTCATCAGAAATCTTCTTTGTAAAGATTTATCACCGGCCCTTTCAATTTCATAGCCCAACAAATCGGATTCTGTATTTGGAGACCAGCTAATCAAGATTCGCAAAGAGTCTGCTTCTGCCTTCACATTTTGAGGCGGCAGAGGGGGCAGATTATCCACATAAAAATAGGTCAGGGTGTCGGATGGTTCAGATATCAGACCATTTTGTCCAACGGCCCTGAGAAAATAATAAAAGGCATTTCCGGGTTCAACCTCCAGGTCAATGTATTCCCGGATACCGGCATCGAGCTGAAGTTCGGTTAAAGGAAAAACTTTTTCGAATTCATCACGCCTGTCTGTTGCTTTGAAGATTTGGAATCCGAGAATATGTTCATCATTTTCGTACTCCCAATTTAAGCGTACTGCACCGCCGAAAACTTCACCATGTAGACCGCGGGGTGGTCGTGGAGGATACGAATCACCAGGCACTACGCGCAGAATAGCTGAAGGTGCACTTTCAATTCCAAAGGAGTTTAATGCCCTTACATGGTAAAAATACTCCTGATTGTTTTCCAGAAATCTGTCCAGATGATTTTGAATATCTTCCTCACCATTTTCAGGATTTTCCCCACGAAGACTTACAGGTAGAATCGTGGTGGCATTCACTCTTTCCCATGGCCCTATGCGGCTTTGAGAACGATAAAGATTGTATGCAGTCACCACCCCTGTTGAGAGAAATTCAGGTTTTCGCTCCCAGTAAATAACAGCCGATCTGTCCATCGGGCTGGCCCATAAGGAATCAACTCCGGGAACGGCATCATAAATAAAAGGATTGAAAGGAGGTATTGATGCGTACTCGCTTTCCTGCCCGTCTCTCATAAGGGTAATGCGGTACTGTACCATGCCTGTTTGTTCCGGCACCCCATTGTCGAAAAATACTTCTCCAAGTAAAATACCAACCGGATACTGGGTAATACTCATTAAGGATATAAAACTATAAACTGAAGGGTTAGTAAGAGCATTGATTTTTTCCTGTTGGGTTATATCACGTTCTTCGTCCGTATCAGTAAACAGACCCATGTACAAACCCCCATAGAACCTTCCTGCCCTACTCATAATATCATTGAAAGACAGACTAACAGAAAGTATTTCTTCATTGATGCGTTCCCAATCACCATTGTCTGCAGCGCGATAGATATGATAACCCTCAAAATCGGCACCGCTAAAGCCTTGCCATCGGAGATAAATACCTTCCTGGGTGCGGAATGTAGCTGTTTGAGGTTGTGACCATGCTGCCGGAGCAAATAAAAAGCCCAGGCAAAATCCACTGAAAACAAATAGTATGTTAAGTAATCTTTTCAGAAACATTATTCAATATTTTTAAATTTCATAACCAAAATTAATTTCCCGTCTCCCACTGGCAAACCAGACATCATAATGCACCTCTGCAATGGCATCTACTTTGACCTGTTGAGGACTTGCATGAACACTGAAATCAACCAGTGCTTCACCTCGTAAAACATTGATTTGCACACCCCAGAAATTATTGATGATATCCACACTTGCAAATGCCTGTAAACTGGCATTAGCCTGAAGGGAATTGGTAACTGCAGAGAAAGCAAAAGCTGCCCGGGCATCCATGCTGATATGTCCCCTGAGAATGGCAACCAGAATATCCAGTTCCCCTTCAGCATCGAAAAAGATACGGCCATCAACAGCTACCTGATTTTCATTCACTTCAAAAGCCATTTCTCCCCGTAAAAACTCAAACAAGTGACCTGAAATATCCTCGCTCTTCACATAATATCCTTGTGGTCCAAAATTGTAGCTTATCTCACCATTAAACCGCATGATCTTTCCCTCAGCATCAGCTAATCCAATATAGGTTCGGATTTTACCGTCCACATTAACTTCCGGTTCCCAGTAGAGATTCAACTGACCTTCACCAAAGAGAGATTTTTCTTTTTCCAGCAACCACATTTTACCTGCAAGGGTAAATAAACCTGGCATATAGGCCATTTCCATGCGTCCCCTTACTGCTTTTCCGGGTGGCACACCAGAGTTACCCATACCAATAATGGCTTTAAAGGAAAGCGACTCGTTGAAATCAGGACTGCCTTCAAAAGAACCAATGGGGGGTAAATAGTTGTAACCAACTCCGCCTCCGAGCTCGAGAATACTTACACTGTAAACGGGTATAACTGCCTTCATTACAAGCTGAGCATACCAGTAGTTGTAAACTTCCTCCTCGTTAAGCGGCGTGTTGCCAAAAATCAGCAGGCCTTCAAGACCAAAAAGATTTTTAATTGTAATGTCAAATTCACCTCTGAATTCGTTTCCATCATAGGCCAGCTCTCCCTCAAAAGCAAAGGGATATCTTTCATATTCCAGGCGAGCTTTTTTGAAAACAAACTCAAAGGAAGGACCGGAAATCACTTTTAAACTACCCTCAAGATCACCTGTAGCAATCATGGCCAGCCCCAGGGAACCATCGAGTATAATATGGTCATCCCCTTCACCAATATTGAATGCAATGGTATTTAAATGAAAACTGAATTTCCCGGCAATTTCAACCCCCACATTCACATGAATGGCCTCTGCCTTGAAAACCCCTTGATTGTTCATTTCCAAACCTACAATACTAACATCCGAGAAATACTCTGATGTAACTTCTGCATTAAGTATTGCGGTTCCGGTTTCTGTTTCCTTATCCCAGGTAATTCCCGTTCCGGTGTTCAGGGTTAATGCAGTTTTAAATTTTGGTATATTCAATGGCTTTCCTGTTTCTAGTTCAATCGACCAGCCGCTGTCGCCTACCATACTTACTGAGGCAGACACACTACCATCAATGGGTTCGGGAAAAGAAAAAGTGCCAGCCATTTCAAAATCCTCAATGGCAGTATTTTTAAGCTTGATTCCCACACTGTTCAGGGTAAAATCAAAGCCTGCATAACCAATTTGCATTGGGTTTCCAGACAGGGAAACCGAACCATGAAGCCCATCTGTGCCAATGGCAAAATCTGTAGCCAGCAACTGAGCGGGCTCACGACTTCCTGAGGAACGAAATATCGGCGGTAAATCCAGGGTTGCCTGCCTGATTACAATCCCCCTGAAGTCTTCTTTCAGGCCGGCAATGCTGTGGTCCTGTCGCCAGTCAAGCACCAGATGAGCTCCCTTGTGCAATTTGAATTCTCCTACTTCAATTTCAGGAAGGTTAAAAAGTTCTCCCCAGAAATCTCCGTTTGTAAATAATTCAGCGTAATACCCCACCGGATAGCTCAAGGTGGAATGATTGAGCTTACCCCCTATTCCTGCACCTTTAACCGGATAGAACACCACCGAATCAAGTCCGAAAGAAAAGCCCCACATGTCAACAGATAGTGTAGTTGCAGCCAACCAGCTCACCTTTCCATCTAAGGCTATCCATTGACCATTTACCTCTTCAAGGGTTACATCCTGAATGCTGAGTTCGAGTCCGGCAATGGTTTCCAGTAACATTTGTCCCGGTGCAGCGGTAGGGAATAAATTTCCGGTTCCATTTACTGCTTCATACGGTGAAAAACCTTCATCTACTTTTACAATAAATAAATCATCTTCTCTACCAATCCTGAATTCATAAATGCGCTGGGTGTCAAAACCTTTGTTGTCAACAGGAGGACGACCCAATGGATAAAATTCCTCATCAATCTCAGCTGTTACGGTAAACTGAACTTCTTCTTCGGGTTGTGGAACAACCCACGAATCGGCAATACCAAAAAGCTCCGTGAGTGCTTCTTCGGGTTGCATCCCTGCCTGTGTACCATTTTGATCAGGAATATCTGCAATACTGAAAAGTACTTTTCCCGGGTTAGGCTCCTGCTCATTGTTATTATTATCATCAGCCACAATAAAATCTTTGTTGTGGTCAAGAAGACCTGCCACTGCAAGAAGGTGAGCCGGGGCAGTTTCGTCTTCTTCCAAATCATCAAGGCCGGCAATGGCTTCTTCAACGGATGTTCCCTCCCATATTTCTTTCGAAGCTTCACGTATAGCTTCACTAACAGAAAAACCCAGATAATGCATTTGCAGAACAATGGGGGCTTCGGCAATAAAATTCTCGTTGTCGCATTCGGGAGCTTCTTCTTCCCTTATCCATGTAGCTGTAAATTGGAAAGCAGCAAACCCATCTCCAAATTGAAAATCAGCCCGGGCATAGCCTAAGCCATCGGTTTGAACTGTTATCCGGGTAGAATCACTTCCAAACCCCCATCCTTCAGAGTGTCCCTCTGTCAACTCCACAGTGAAAACAACATATTCACCGGGCAAACCCTTGTAATCCCCTTTAACAATTCGTGCCACCACTTCACGCTCATGCTCAGGATATCCCATCAGAGAGTCCGTTACTTCGATCAAAATGCCTGGTTCAATATCCGGAAATGTGGAGGTTTCCACTTTATCATCAGTAACAACAGTATTGGCAAAATATTCCGTTTTAATTTCCTGTGGTTCGTTGCATTCAGGCTTGTCTACTTCTTTGGGTTCCCAAATTACAAAGTTGGAATAGGGTTGCTGATTAATAAAGGTACCATCTCCCGACCATAAAAAATCGAGCACATCTTCCAGAACATGATCTACCGGAGGCGGATCATTGCAATCATCAGCCTGAGCATCGCAAAGTTGAATTATAAGATCCTGGTCGCTACCCCCTGCGCGCACCAGCAGTGCGCTTCCTGCCAAAAGCTTCCCATTATTGGGCATTACGGGCCATTCAGGCCATAACGGTTTGCCGTTTTCATAAATCAGGGCTATGGTTCGGGGCTCAGGACCTATTACCTGCGATGCGCGGGGTACGATAGCTGACAGGGGGTGCGGATCAAAGGTAATTTCACAATCGCCGGCACCAGTAGTTTCCATGGGAGGCATTGCAGCCACATCCTCCTCTGCAATCAATTCGGGTATTCTTGTAGAATTATACATTATAATTACCTCTTTGGTAATTTCATCATCGCCACTTCTGTATTCGTCTATTACATCGTCCCTGGCAGTGATACGCAAGGTATCGGCAAACTCCACGTTTTCAAACTCTTCAAGTAAAAACTCCCTTAAATCTTCAATGGCATTATCACGGGCAGTTATGGCTTCTTCAAGTTTTTTATCAGACTGTTCCTGCAACCGGTCTTTTTCTGTAAGATAGGACTCTATATTATTCATTGAGCGGCTGCGAAGATCTTCCATTTTTTGTCGCTCCTGCCGGGCCACAATCATTGCCTGATTGGCATCCTGCAACTGTCCGTCGGCACTGATGATTTCAGCCAGGGCAGGCATGCGATCCAATTGACGCTGTAATAAAATCAACCGGGTCTCCATGCTGTTGCGTTTTCGCATCAATTCCTGCCATTGCACATATGTGGCATTTTGCTTTTGCATGGCGGCTTCGTAATCGGCCTGGGCTTCCCGGACATTATTTTGTGAATTGACAACCTCCTGCAATTGATCCTGCTGTTGTTCCCTGGCTGTTTCCAGTAAACCAACTTCCCGGGTATGCTCATTTTCAAGCTGCTGGCGTTGCTGTTGCGTTATTGAATATTCGCCGGTAAGGTTTTCAATCAGAGTCTTATTAGTACTTAACCGGCTTCTTAAGTTAGCTTCCAAAGTATTGTCATTTGCCAGGATAGCATTAGAGAGCTGGTCGTTGAGTTGCTCTCGTTTATTACTTTCTTTTTCAATTTCTGTGGCAAGCCGCCGGGATTCATTGGCCAGCTCTCTCAAATGTAATCCAATCCCGGCAACAATGCTATTCAGTGAATCTACCTGTCTGTTCATCTTTCTTAATTGTTCCAATTCCAAAGCCAGCTCACCCTTTTTCTCCATTAAACTTGCATTCTTTTGATCTGTTTCGATAAGATTCATTTCCATTTGCCTGGTCAATTCTCCCTCCTGGGTATCGCTATTTTCTATTTCATCTTCAGTCTCTTTAATACTGTTTTCCAGCTCTGTGCGGGTTTGCTTATACTCTTCTTCCTTCTGGTCATGCAATTCATTAAATGCATCACTGAGTTCATTTTCTTTTTCCTTTAGTTCTTCCAAACGCTGGTCAGCCAATTTTGCCTGCCTGAGATCACGCGACAAGCTCTCAAGTAATTCAGTAAATCTGCCTTGCAGGCCTGCCTTGAAAGCAACTGCCTCCTGGTACTCCATACGAGTTATCACTATTTTTTCCTTGAGTTCTTCAAACTGTTCTTTATCCTGCATGATATCTTCAAGAGGTGGTGGGATATAATATACCACAGGCCCCCGCGCACTTTTTACCGCACCTTCAAGAATTTGATCCATTTCACGGTACAGCTCCTTTAATTGTTCTTCCAGATCTTTGAGTTGATTTTCCAGTTTTTCCTTTTGTTTGTTTTTTTCATTGAGCAATGCTGAAATATCCAGAGCCAGGATTTTATCCAGTTGTTCCATAATTTTTCGTGTATCTTCCATAATATCTTCAAGTGCGGCAATTTGTTCCTCAATCATCTCGATTTCAATACTTAATTGTACACTATCAGCCATCATTACTCCAAGTTCTGTTTCCCTGCTTTTTAAATCCAGCCGGGTAACATCTCTCAGAGAATCAGAAGTTAGCAACTGTCTTTCCCAAATCGCCTGATTTTCCAAAAATGTTTCCTCGCGCTGTGTTCTCAATTCGGTCAGTTCATCTTGACTGGAAGCTATATCTTTTTGTAGTTGCGAATATGATTCTTCAAGACTTTTCTTTTCATTTTCCATAGCAGTCATGGATTGGGTAAACTGCTGCATGGCATTTTGTAAATCCCGATTTTTTTGTTCAACATCATTAGCCAGCTGTGACAACTGAAAACTAAAAGCATTCAGCAGGTTTTGCAGAGAGTCAAGTTTCTGTAAGTGTTCTGGTGAAAATACTTTTATCTCCTGCTGGATAATTTGTGAAACAGACTGTACAAAAGGTGTAGTTATTTCACCCATCCAATACACTCTGTTGTTGCAATCATCATGTAATTCACCTTCTTCCAGTATATCGCAGTAATGCTGTGCATAGGTATTGAAGCTTTCTACAAAATACATAACAGTATCCACAATGGTTTGCATTTGCTTTGGGCTGGAAGAAAAGAAAAATCCCGGCACCCAGCGTTCTACCTCATTGCGGGCTTGAATCATATTTTCAAGAGTATCCAACGATATCTGCATTTCAATTTGCATGAACTCCAGGAGCTGATCTGCCCCTTCAATCCATGGATTCTTTTGCTCTACAACATGGGTAATGGTTTCAGTGGTATACACTTGTTCATATACCTTGTTGATTTCATTTTGTATATCGGGAATTTGCCTTCGTAATTCATTATATTCCTTAGAGGATGTTTGTACTGCCTCACGTGCCGTGCGGATTTCATCCTGCAACACTTTTTTCTGGTCAATTATACTTCTCTCCTGATTTTCAATTTCTTCCTTCAGTATTTCACGACTTTCAAACAGCTGCTCGATTTCCTGCATCAGGGTAATCTCCTCTTCAGTCGGATGATTCTCCAGCAAACCTTTCAGAGAGTCGGATTCAGCAACATATTCTTCAATGGATTCAACCAATGCATTGATTTCCTCGCGGATTTTTGTCAGGTCAGATACTTTACCTTCCATTTCTTCTCCGGCTTCTTTAATCATATCAACCAGAGATTCCATCTGTTCCTCTTGATCCTCAAGGGCTTGCTTTAAATCCGTCAACCGGTCTTCAGCCTGTTTTTGTCTTCTCTCCAGGTCTTCGGGCAATGCAGCGATTTCATCAGTCAGTTTGCTTAGTAAATCCTCCAGGTCTTCTATATATTGCTCAAGTGCATCAATCTGGTCCTGAATATCCATGATTTGATCTGCACGAAAGGGTTCATTAAGCGAGCCTTTACCCAGCAACTCCCAGGTATAGTCAGACACATTATCCATAACCGGAAATTGTAGTTCTCTGATACGTCCTTCGCAATCTTCACAATTAAAAAATACTAAGTCCCAATCAATGGCATGAGCATGAAGAGGTACTGCCCTTGGATAAGGAAACTTACCGTTCTCTTCCAGGGTAATATTCAGCACTATAGGTGGACCGGGCTCAGTTCTATGTCCGGGCTGGCATGGTTCATCTATGGGATCTCCCGGAGGAGGATCTTCCGGCGGAACCACCGGTGGGTCCCTGGGAATTACAGGAGTATGAGGAGGTCTTTCATCTTCTTCTTCCGGTTGTCTACCATCTGTTGGAATAGAAGGATCAGTTATTACAGGCGGTCTGGTAAAATCTTGATCTGCGATTCCATCTGCAATGGTTCTGGGTCCTACAGGATAGCTTGCAGACAGCGGATTGCAAGGACAAATATTTTCTCCACATATTACATGTCCTGAAACAGTAACGTTCATTGTTCCACTGCGTCGTGGTGAAAAAGAAACCTCAGGACTCCCCGATAATATTTCCTCCTGTAAAAGGTTACCATTGATATCGACAATCATAATATGTACCTCTGTTTCTATCTGTTGTGGGCAATCGGGAGGACATGCCGATTGAATAACGGGGGTAAATGTATATTCTTCTCCAACAACCAAAGGTGCCTGGCTGTGAACCGTAAGAACAGTATTGTTAACCGCCACAGATAGTCCGGCAATATGACATGGTTCGCAATTACAATCTTCATCAACATCTGCCGCTTCATCGCTAACGGGTAATAATTCAACTTCAACTGAAAGATCACTTTCAATAAGCTCTACAACACCTGTTTGGGGTAAAAAGCCTTCAGCATGGATTTCCCAAAAATAAGTACCGGGTAATAGTTCATCAAAGTAATGAATACCGGGAATTTGAACCTCATCATTCAAAACAATTATGGCGTTTTCTACCGGGATACTTTCAGGTGATACAATGATAAAACTTAATGCTAACAATAAGTCGGGTGGAAAATCAGTATCATCATCCTGCACCGCAAACAAATGAGGTTCAGCCCATCCCTCGTTAGGACCCAATGGGTTTCCCATTGCATCTATAGTCTTAACACTCCATACATATGACATCCCGGGCAAAGGTGGTTCAAAATCAGCCGGCCAGAATGCCTGCGTCTGATTTTCCAGAAATTGCTCCATAACCGGAAAATTAGATAAAAATGCTTCCATCGGGCTTTGATTTTCCAGAATTTCCATAACCACAAGGTTATAAACTACCGGATACATCGCTGAATGCGGTGGTACCGGAGGAGTGACCGGCGAAAACTGAAATTGCATCATCTCACCATAATAAAACTCTTGTCCGTTATAAGGATGCACCAGGTAGGGAAGCTGGTAATCGGTTATGGTTACCAAATGGCAGAAGGGCTCTGTTATCCATTGCTGGTATTCAAGGTCAAACAAATTAACGCAAACTTCATACACTCCGGCAGGCAACTTGCCTGTTTGTACAATTGTTTCTTCTACCTGTCCACTGAAATCCAATCCATCAACATGTTGAATAATATGGCTTAAATTGAAAATTGACGTTCCAGGCTCAATTTCCTCAGGAGATGAAGAAGCATAATCATTTGATACAACCACACTGCCATCAAAAGACAGCCAAAAATGTATCTGTACGAAATAGGTTTGATCGCTGGTATTATTAATGATTAGTTGAATTTGCTGACTATCATCAAGCCAGTCTGAAAAATAGGGTGAGGGATTGGGTGGCATCAACAGATTTATATTAACACCAAACTGGCTGAGTACGGTCAAAGGAACAAATAAGAAAAAAAACAGTAAAAGTTTTTTTAAAAACCCAGGTAAGACTGTTTCCATTATAAATAGTTTTTGTGATAATTTTTTTTTTTTAAAGCTTCAGAAACGATAACTTATAAAAGTCCTGATAATATTTTCAGTAAATCCGGTATCAGGTTTTGATGAACCATATCTGTATATCCTTAAAGAAGATTCCGCTCTGATTGTCCACTGTCTGCCAATATTACCGCGCAATCCGGGTCTGAACATAAAAGCATTATCAGCGCTGAATCCAGAGAGTTTACTATTGATGTATGCAACCCTGAGGGAAGTTTGTAATCTTCGGTTAAAAAACCGGTAGCTCACCCCTGGTTGTATTGTAAAATTTGTAATTCCCCATTGGGCATTGTTGGAAAGGTAACTGATACTAAAATCAGTATTCATTGGCCCTGGACTAAAAGCAAAAGCATGATTTACAAATAAAGAAAAAGTTTGCCTGCTTACTTGCTGGTAGGTCATCAGATTGGTGTCTTCCGAACGATTTAAGGAAATTGTCGAGGATATCTGATGACTTCCTTTGCCTACACTAATGTTTATCCAGGGAGACATGGAAAAGGCAGTGGATATTACCCTCAATCGGAGGGTATCATTTAAGAAATCTGTTTCCATTCCGAAATTGGAGAAACTGGAGTTAATTCCAATGGTTTGACTGATTCTTGTATTAACATTAAGGGCCAGAAGCAACTGTGAGGAGGTCCTCAGTTTCGTTTTGCTAAGATTATTTTTACGATAGCCGGCTGTACCTGACAGATTTAATTTGTTGTTCCATAATCTGATTCTGGGGTTAATGGTAAAGTCCATTCGATCAGTTTGCATATAAGGAAAACCTGGAGCAGTGAATCCATCCCCTACGTGCGTAACTCTGACTCCTAAATCAAACATCCCACGGTTGTATTCAAGAGAAGATTGCCAGGCATAATCATTCCTTGAAGAAATATTTGTGTTATACAACAAAGAAAACGGTGATAAGTAGTTGCTTCCCTGAAAAGGTTCAGCATTTTTATCTCTGGTAAAAAAAGATAATGCCACTTCATTTTTCCAGAGCAGATATTTTCCAATTGGGAAGCCTCCGGATATTGAAACAGAAGCTCCTTGTTGTGGCCTGACTGTTGGGGAGGTTATACTAACAGATGCAATATCATCATCTATCATTGCCATATTTAAAAACAAATGAAACTGGCTTTCTCTTCCGTATCCCAATTTTAATGCTGTGAAGTTTCGTTTATAAGCACCTGGAATATTTAAAAGTGTATCAGGCTGGATTACCCTTTGTGAAGTACCATAAAATGCAGAGAAATTCCATTTTCCTGGTGTAAGTTCTATTGCCGATCCAAATAACCTGGTATCTCCTGTTGTAAAGGAAGAATATCCAAC
This sequence comes from Balneolaceae bacterium, assembly GCA_003559375.1. Taxonomy (GTDB): domain Bacteria; phylum Bacteroidota; class Rhodothermia; order Balneolales; family Balneolaceae; genus Rhodohalobacter. The sequence continues at coordinate 13,261 of PWLN01000347.1, forward strand.
AATCTGACTGCCAATTATTGCCCTGGCCCACTTATATGTTGGTGCAATGGAAAAAGTGTTAAGAGGGTTTCTTAAAAATTGATTAAAACTTTGATGGGAGGCCTGCATACTAATACGATTAGTCTGCCTGGAGGAAAAAATAATCCTGACCGGGAGGGTGAAATCACCGTAGCTTAAAGTAGGAGTAAGCATGACACGATGAAGATCTCCTGGCTGGCGGGGTGTTATCTCAAGGCCTGAAGTCGATTCGATATTATACCATTGTGAATTAAAGCTTAATTGTCCACTTAAATTCCATTGGTATTCATTTTTATCATCCTTTGCTGTAACCTGATCCGTATAAGTAGATAAAATTACATACAACCACATACAGTGGAATAGCCTCATAGCATGAGGATTTAATTAAAATTCCAGGGGAAACTACCCTTGCCAATTAATTGCTTGTTTAAATTTAACAAAAAAAACAATAAAAAACAACTTTTTGCTGTCCAAAAGCTTTTTTTATTCCTTTTTTGCAAACAGGAGTTGGGAATTCTAAGTAAATAAAGGATGTTTAAATTCAGATCTTTTCAACAGCCATAAGCGGTTGCCCTTTGGTAACTTTCGAAGCATCTTCTACCAGAAACTTAATAACACGGCATTTGAATGGAGCCTGTATTTCGTTGAAAAGTTTCATGGCTTCAAGAATACAAATAGTATCTCCGGCATTTACCACCGTAC
>PWLN01000360.1 GCA_003559375.1 Balneolaceae bacterium
GAATTTCTGGGCGAACCCTGCAGATCTTCAGATCTCGGAAATTCGGCAGGAAGTGCTCTGAAACCATTGTCAAAACCGAGAAAATCGGTTCCCGACCCATCACTTTGCATAAATGCAGAACCGGTGGTGCCGGCCCGAAAACCGGTACCCATACTCACTTTCAAAAAATTCTTATCTACATTATCTACAGTGTACAGCTTGATTACACCTCCGGCAAAATCGCCAGGAAGATCGGGTGAACCCGATTTGTAGACCATCATTTTTTCAAGCGACCCGCTCGAAATCAAATCAAAAGAAAATGTACGCTTGTCAATTTCTGTACTGGGTGCGGTGCTGTTGTTAATGAGGACGTTGTTATATCTCTCACTGAGGCCGCGGATAAATACAAACCTGTTATCAGCGATGGTAACTCCGGGCACTCTTTGGACAACCTGGGCAGCATTTCCATCTTGCGACAAGGCTATTTGCTGCCTCGACACACCGTTCGATACCTGTGTGGCATACCGCACATCAAGCACAACCGATGCAATAGTGCTGGCTTCACGATAAGCCGTAACGGTAATTTCACCAAGCTGGGAATCTCCCATAGAAAGAACCATATCAAGGCTGATTCTTTCACCATCCTCAATAGTTAAACCGGTAATCGTAAGCGGATTGTATCCTACATAAGATACGGTAACATCATAACTGCCGGCTGGAATATTCCTTATAATATAACGGCCGTCAAAATCGGAAGCTGCACCGATTCCAAGATCTCTGATCATCACGGTTGCTCCGATAATCGTCTCTTTTGAATCCTGATCAAAAACAACCCCCTGCAATATACCGGTTTGAGAAAAAGCAGCAGGAAAATGCATAAAAAACCCGCTAACTGCGACAATCAGAGTAATGATCAACTTTTGAAATTTCATAATAAAAGTTTTTTTGGAAGTGAATGGAACATTCCGTTCTGTTGAATCGGGTTAATGAATATCACGCGACGGGATGAATAAGTCTGAAATCCAGATACGGGTATCCGGATCAAACCGGGTAAAATCATTCGGGAACTCAATGTATTCTTCATCCCCTGAATTTTCCGGGTAATAAGGCGTCAAATCTTCGCCTTTTACCATCAAATCAAACAACATTTCTGACTTTCGAAGCAATTCCTGCTTCTCCATTTTCCATGTTCTGAATACCTCTTCATAGTAAATAATGCCGTCAATTCCGTTATATCTTACAATTCCGCCAATAGCTGTCTCCTTATCGTACAGACTTGGAGCCGGGCGTGTCAGAAGAAAATAGTGTGTATCTTCAGTGTCGATGTAGAGGTACTGAAGCGAATGGCGTGATGCAAGGTTTTTGTAAAAATCGTCATATTCCGGCAGGTGTTTTGTTTGATGATCTGCTCTTGGCGGAAGGTGCCCGGCATACCTGATAATGGATTCAACAAATGCGGATTGCTCGGTGTGACCCAGCAACAAAGCTGCTGAATATGATTTTTTTCCTGAATTGCATGACACTGTAACAAAGATGATGATCATTGCCACCACATACAACGAAGCATATTTAAAATGGTTAATTCTCATGTTATCTATTGATTTAAAGCAGTGGAAAATACCTGCTGTTTGCTGATCTTTTATTAATTGGCAAATGTAAAAAAGGCGTACCCCGGCAGAAGCGGGGCACGCCGAATGAGGTAAGTAAAAGATTAATATTCGGCATTCACCGGATCAAATTCTGTCCATCCGGTAGTCCAGTTATCGGCACCAAAAGCACCGATAAAATCCACTTCATCAAAGAAACCGGTGCGGTGTGGCTCGCTGAATTTCGCATGTGAGAAATCGGCGCCTGCGGCAAGAATTCCGGTGGTCACCGTAAAGTCAGGATTCCTGGGGTATTGATCAGCCAGTTTGTTCCCGAAAAATACATCATTTGATTTAAGCCCCAGTTCGGTGTGTATCTGGTCTGAGTACGGGCCTGGAATAAATGAATTATGTTCAAGCCAATAATCTTTAACATTATCAGCATCTACACCAGTACCTGCACGAAATGCCGTATTCTCGAGTGCCACAAGAATATTGTTCTGCAATACACCTCTGCCTTCGTTATAGTTGTCATATACCGACGGCTGATTCATTCTTATTCCATTCGGAAATCCCGTCAATACCGAGTTAAAAACCGATGCGCTCACCCGGCGTCTGAGATCCATGGCGTATCCGTAATTGCTGTTACCTACACGATCTCCATTCTGGATTGGCCCAAGAATTGTCAGGTTTGAAAATGTTGCTGTGGTTAAAGGCTGAACATCGTTATCATTTGGCCCGTTGTCACACTCAATACCATTAGATGTTGACTGATCTGCAAAACCGGGATAGCGTACCACAAGACCATACTGAACATTGCCTGACCAACCGTAATCACAGTCAAAATCATCATCCCACATCGCATGAGATATGAAATATTTACCGTTTACCGTGCCACCGAACCATTCAAAGCCGTCGTCACCACCAAATGAGACCATGTTATATTCCATGATAGTGCCACGGCCCACACCGCCCATGGTAATGGAGTTAGTCTCATTGTTTGGTGAAAGTTCGATACCACCAAACTCTACCCTTACAAAAATAAGTTCTCCCGAACTTTCTTCATCAAACTCTGTACTGTTAAATGTGCCAAAAAAGACTTCGGGTGTAATTCCTTCAATTGCCGGATTTGGCTGATTTGTATTCGCACGGCCAAGGATAACCAGCCCGCCCCAGTCTCCCCTGTCACGAACTCCGGGCTCCTGAGCTGAAGTAAATACAATAGGATTTTCCCTTTCACCTCTTGCAATAATTTTGCCGCCCTTGTCTATGATTAAGGTAGCGCGGGTTCTTTTATCGCCAAAAATTACTGTTCCGGGATCAATTGTAAGAGTTTGACCATCACGAACAAATACCTGTCCTTTAAGAAGATATTTTTTATCTGCGGAAAGAGTTTGGGTTGGCAAGTCGCCGGTTAACTCAATGAAAGCAGGTTCTTCAGGGGTTGGATCCGGATTGGGATTCGGATTGGGATTGGGATTGGGATCAACTGATGTGGTTGTGCTGTCGCTGCAGGACAAGAATACAGCTACTATTAGCATCAGCAATAGTGTTGAGATTGTTTTTGCGGTAGAAAAGTTCATAATCTGGATAAATTTGAATTAGAAGTTAATGTCACTAATTCATTTTATCCCGATACTGTTACCATATTGTAAACTTGATAGCTTGTAGTATTATGAAATTGTTTCCAAATAAATGGGCAAATTTTGTCCAGTGATGATGCAAAACCGCAATCTGAATTCATATGAAACGAATTGACCGTTCTTTACACCCCGGGCATGTCATTGAGGCGTTATGAATTCGTAATTTCGACGGTAGATTCTGAGAGCAAGCAGGTTACAGCGAACGTATTTTTAAACTTTCCGCAGTATGGGGTGTTATAAACCTGTGAAAGTAGGCTGGACTGTATGCCGTATTCCAGGCAAACCTCAGTCATTAAAAACACCCAACCCACTTCGACATTCGACATTGAATATTCGTTATTCGATATTTCCTGCCCTACTCAGGTTCTTCGGTATTAAGTTCAAGTTGCTGCTCATCTCCCTTCTTATTGGCCTTCTTCTTGACTTTTTTTAC
>PWLN01000234.1 GCA_003559375.1 Balneolaceae bacterium
CGTTATGAAAACCTGACCGGCGGGTGATTTTGTGATTGAATAAACACTGTCGTTTCCGTTTCCGCTGATCATTTTTTCCCATTGAACCGACCCGGATGAATTCAATTTCAACACCATAATCCTGGATACTATCTGAATCATCGGATGGTAGATTTCAGTATTGGAATTGGAAAAAGCCGATATAATGATTCCTCCGCTTTCCGTTTCCACGAGTCCGTTTCCGCGTATGATGGATGTATCACCTTCATACACGGTTGTCCATTCCGTTTCGCCGGTTTCATCCAGCTTCATTACAAACGGTTTATCAAAGCCATTTGCCAAACCAGGGAAATCTCCATTATTCGAAAAAGTGGAACCTGTAAAGACAATTCCTCCATCTGAGGAGGTTATGATAGATGAACTCCTGTCCATGTTCGTGCCACCAAATTTTCTTACCCATTCAATATTACCGTCAGTGTCTGTTTTAATCACAAATGTGTCATCAATCCCGCTGATTTCTCCGGGAAGGTCGCCGTCTTCCGACTCGGTAAATCCGGTAAATGCAAATCCGCCATCTGGTGTTTCTGTAATGGATTGAATATAGTCTGACTCACTCCCTCCGTATGTCCTGATCCATTCGGTTTCACCGTCACCGGTCAATTTGATGACAACCCCGTCAATCTGTCCCTGGTTCATCCCTTCAAAATCAAGTGTATTCGAGGCAGTATACCCGGCCACAACGATGCTGCCGCTGCCGGTTTCTATTACATCGGCAGCAAAGTCATTATTTGTTCCGCCAAATACCCTGATCCATTCTGTATCCCCGGAACTGCTCAGTTTCATCACAAACATATTGGCTCTGTCACGGCTGCCTGCTGCAAAATCGCCGGAATTGGTATACGTATATCCCGCTGCGACAAATCCGCCATCCATTGTCTGTTTAATCGCAGTAGCGGCATCCGGCCTGTCGCTGCCTGTGAACGTACGGATCCATTCAATATCGCCTGAAGGCTGTGCCTTCATTACATAAACAAAATTATCGCCTGTACTCAGCCCGTCAAAATCACCGTCAGCCGAAGCGGCCCTGCCCGCCACCGCTGCTCCTCCATTGTTTGTATAAGTCACGGCAAAGCCTTCATCACGTCCGCTACCCCCATACATTCTGGCAACATCCGGTCTGAATACCGCTGTCATGCTCGTTTCCCCTGTGATGGTTACCTGAATCTCAGGGTCCTCACCCGTTGCATCCCCGTCCCATCGCAGAAAGTGCCAGCCATCCGATGCATTCGCCGTTAATTCCAATACCGTATCACCCGGATATTCGGATGCTCTTTGTTGAATGATCTGCTCGGTTACTGTACCATCACCCACAATTGAAAGATTCAGCGGGTAGGTTCTCTCTGTAAACACCGCAGTAACATCCAGGTCATTATTTACAACAAACGCGGCCGGATTGTCAGTACCGGTATAATCACCCTGCCAGCGGTCAAAAATCCAGCCTTCATTCGGAACAGCAGTAATTTCCAGTGAATCCCCTCTGTTCAGCTGAGCCGATTCTGGAGTTACACTACCCGATCCGGCTGGCGTTACAGAAGTCGTTAATTGGTACGTTGAGGAAGAATCTGTTGAGCAAGACCCGATCAACACAAGAGAGAGGATTAGAAAACTCGTTTGACAAAAGGATTTCATGACGCTGTTAAACTGCTTTAATTTCTGATTTGTACTATACTAAATCACATTTGTCCACTTGTGCCTATGGTAAAACGTATAAAAAAATTATGAATTACCCAAACAAAGGGCTCATCTTTTCGCTGCGCGTTCAAAAAATGAGCCCCGCGCAGCGAGATCCCTCAGCGCGCCCCGCGGATGAAACTCTGGTATCAAAATCCATTGTTTGCGCGGGGCTGTTTCCCGTAGGGACAGGCGGGATGACAGGCGCATTTTTTATCAAGAGGCGGCGCATACAGAATTCGGTGTGCCGGGATTTAGCCGCGCCGCCTGGTGGTACCTGGTGGCCTTGTCATCCCGCCTGCCCTCGACCCTTCGGGGACCGGAATCCCGACGGTGTATTTTCCCATCGGGATGCCTTCGGCGCCGTCGGGATGGAGTGGAGGGATCTCCTTGAATAAATGCGAAATTATTAGTCATGAAACCTCAGAAATAAAGATTTTTTTAAATTCTAATACGTTTTGGATAGCTGTGATACTAAATATTGTATTTTTTTTTTTCAAAATTAGTCATTTAAATACTAAATATTTATTAAGTATAGCAATATCTAATCTGAACATAAAACTTAAGATGAATACGATTCTCATCATTCTATGATACTTTTAAACATTTTGCAGGACCTTCAGCCACAGTTTGCTCACTGAGGACATGTTCCCCACAATGGTTTGTGTATGTCAGCAAGCTGGCTGCCATCAGAGAAGAAATCAGGTTCTGTTGTGATATTTGATACACACCAACCGCTTAGATCCTGGTCAAAGACTGATGCGTCCTGGAACATCCTGTCCATATTGTTTACTTTACTCATATCCCAACTGCTGATGTCCTGATTAAACGACACAGCATTTCTGAACATCCAGCCAACATCTTCCACATTACTCATATTCCAGTTCCCGATGTCTCTGTTGAAAGAAACAGCATCATTAAACATGGCACTGGTATTGGTTGCATTACTCAGGTCCCATTCGCTGATATCCCCGTTAAATGATTCGGCACTGCTAAACATATCATTCATCATATCTGCCCTGGTTAATTGCCAGCCGTTGAGATCCTGATTGAATGAAATGGCATGGTAAAACATAAAACTCAAAACACTTGCATTACTCACATCCCATCCTGAAATATCCTGTTTGAATGAAATGGCGCTGTTAAACATGCTGCTGACGTGTGTCATACTGCCGACATCCCAGTCTCCAATATCCTGATTAAAGGATAAGGCTCCTCTGAAAAGGCTACCAGCTCTCTCCACATTGCTGACGTCCCACATGCTGATGTCCTGATTGAATGAATTGGCGCTGCTGAACATTCCAGCCATATAAACCACTTTGCTCATATTCCAATCACCTATATGCTGATTAAAAGATTCGGCGCGTTCAAACATTGCACTCATATAAACCACTTTCCACGTATCCCAGGCTCCAATGGGCTGATTAAATGCCCTGGCATTTCTGAACATACTGTCCATATCGGTCACATTACTCACATCCCAGTTGCCAATGGCCTGGTTAAATGATGTGGCATCAGAGAAAAGATATCTCATGTCCTGGATTCTGGAAGTACAAACCCTAGTCAGATCGGCTCCCTCATCGATACGCAGATCCAGCAGGTCTCTGTCGACAGCTTCATATTCTGTTCCATTAACCAATCCGGTATCGCCAATTCCTGCAAGCGGACATTTGATCGTGATGCCGTTATCATCCAGGTAAAACAGATCTCTTTCATAAACCTCAGGCTGGTTATCTGTTCCGCACCCTGAAAAAACCGGGCTGAAACAAAGTATGATGATAACTGAAATTATAGCTACTCTCTTAAGAATGGATATCAAATGCATGGGAATGATTGTGTGATAGCTGTCTTATAAATTATGAAAAATCCCCCCCCCAAAAAAAAAATCGGTCATCCGTTCATATAATCATTTCAAGGATTTTTGTTTCACTCTTGATTTGTTGAACTGTACTGCAAACGTGCCCTCGTAATGTAATGAGGAGGAGTTCATTCAATGATTAAATAAATCGGTTAATCGGTTATTCGATCATTCGGTTAATCGGTTTTTCAATTCTCCCGCCTTTCACATATCTATTGGTTTCTGTTCGGGAAAAATCTTACTATTTGCAACCCAATCCTGGTTCACTTATAAATCCTCTGGGATGTTTCCTTCAAGAAGTTCACTAATCATACTTTTTTGCATTGCTGCTCTCAGCCTGTTATACCTGAGTTGCCGTACATCAAAGCCCATATCTGATCCCGTTACTGAAATCGAAATAGTTCAGGTTGATACATCATCAATATCTCTTCCAGCTACGGATGAATTCATAATACCACCATGGATTGAACCACGAAAAGAATTTCGGGCAGTGTGGGTTGCTTCAGTTGCCAATATCGATTGGCCGTCTGCACCCGGGCTGCCAGTTGAGCAGCAAAAACAGGAACTGATTGATATTCTCGACCGGGCTGCCGCTCTCCATTTTAATGCAATTATACTTCAGGTGCGGCCTGCGGCTGATGCGCTATACAGTTCTCCGTATGAGCCCTGGTCGTATTATCTCACCGGAAAAATGGGCCAGGCACCACTTCCTTCATACGACCCGCTGGAGTTTGCTATTTTTGAGGCTCATAAACGCGGCCTTGCACTGCATGCCTGGTTCAATCCATACAGGGCTCTTCATCCCACAAACCGGTCGGAAATATCTCCAGATCATATCAGCATCACACACCCGGAATATGTTCATCAGTATGGCGATTTCCTCTGGATGGATCCCGGTATTCCGGAAGTAAAGGAACATACGCTAAAAGTGATTCTGGATGTGGTAGAGCGATACGATATTGACGGTGTTCATTTCGATGATTATTTCTACCCATACCCATCCTATGCAAATGGAGCGGATTTTCCAGACGACCTGAGCTGGCAACGGGCACTGGAAAATGGAACAACACTATCCAGAGCAGACTGGCGAAGGGAAAATGTGAATTCGCTAATGAGAGAACTCTCTGAACGCATCAAACAGATAAAACCGCATATAAAATTTGGTATCAGTCCGTTTGGTATATGGCGCCCTGGCTATCCTGAACAAACCACCGGTTTTGATGCATACAACCAGCTTTACGCTGATTCAAGGCTTTGGCTGATAGAGGGCTGGGTGGACTATTTCACTCCTCAGCTCTATTACAGAATAAATCAAGTTCCACAGCCATTTCCCGTTATGCTGCAATGGTGGGCAGAACAAAATGTAAACGGCCGCCACTTGTGGCCTGGGTTGTTTACCAGCCGCCTGCGAACCACTAATATCACCTGGCCGCTTGAAGAGATAACCGGGCAGGTGTACACATCACGTGGTTTCCCGGGTGTAACCGGAATGGTCCATTTCAGTATGCGAACATTTATGGAAAATTCCGGAAATATCAACCAGATGCTGGCTGCCGGACCTCACTCAGTAACGTCGCTCATACCTCCCTCAAACTGGCTTGGCAACGAAAGTCCTGTTAAGCCAAAAGTTACAATAAATGATTATGGAGAATATTGGACGCTGCATTTGCAGCCCGGTGTTCCATTTGATGAAGTTCGATGGTACGTAGTAAGAAAAAAATATAACAGCAGATTGGAAACTGAAGTGGTACCAGCTACACGCATCGAAACTGTTTATTATGGCGGAAAAGCCATGATGAGGCCTGAAAAAATTGTTGTGACAGCTGTAAACAGAGTTGGTCTTGAAAGTGCATTTGTTACTGCAAAATTGCCGATAGAAATAAATGAAGAAAATCAATCAGACAGAAATTATCAATTTCAGATTATTGCCCGCAGTGAGTGGGCAGACAGAGTGCCTTCGGGATTAGAAGCCAATGCCATAAGATTAAACATATTACCTGGCGACACACTGCGGTTCAGGGATCTGACCATCATAAATACAGACGCATTGCACGCTATAATGCCACCAGATTTTCTATTCCACACCGAAATACCGGTTCTGGACCATGCAGGAGCTTCAGAAATATCATCCGTTCGGATCAGTTTGTACCGCAATGGTGTCTCTGAAACCTTATCCCTGAAAAAATCGGAATCGATAAACTGGTATGGATTCCAGATCGGGTTATTAGATCTGAATCCAAACAATAACCTTGCACAATTCGAAATTGCCGCAACTACCTCACTTCCGGTAAACAGGGCCTCTGTTATGAACACCGGAAGTATCTCAAACCGTTTTCGTGTATATCACAATATTCATGGAATTACCCTGCACCATTCGTGCATAGAAGAACCTGATCGATCGGAAGGAAATCCTGTTGAAATGCTCAGGGAATTATTGCACCGGAGTATGGACTACAACAATTGGTGGGATATACCTTATCACTACCTCATTGACACTAACGGAAATATATATGAAGGAAGAAATCCAAAATTTGCAGGTGATACAAACACTACATTCGACCCAAGGGGACATCTGCTTATCCGTTTAATGGGAAATTATGAACTGAAGGAACCATCAACTGAACAGATCGATGCACTAAGCAGTTTGGCGACAATGGCAATTCTGAAATATGGTTTGTCTGTCCATGATTTTTCCAGTCATAATAATTGGTCGGATTCTTCATGCCATGGTTCAAGTCTCATTTCAGATCTCGAAGTTGACCTGCTGAAAGAGAAAATTGAGGAAAAGCTGAAAAATATTTAAACACCATAACATCATGATTTATTTTTAATTCAGCTTTTATCATTAAAACAGAATAGCTATGAATTTGAGGTTTAATCATCACTTTAGCAACAGATAATTAAGTAACATACGTTAGGATATTTATGAATTATTAAAATCTTTTTTGAAATAGATTTTACATAAGTAAATTGAATTAACATCATTAAATTGATATTTATTTAGAAATAGACAATGTTTATCGAATAAATTTCCGCCTTTATTAAAATATTAATCTCATTGGGTAACATTCGGAATTATTGATAATACCAACTAATGGACACTCTTAAGAAGAATACCTTTTTTGCACGACGCAGGCTTGGAGAAGCACTTGTTGATAATCAAATCATAACTGAGACCCAGCTTCAGCAAGCATTAAAAACACACCAGGAAGAACCGGTATCAATACGGAGGAGGCTCAGTACAATCGTAATTGAAGATTTTGGCGCTGACAGGCATGAAGTTATGAAGACCATATCCCGGCTTTATGCTTTTCGTGAAGTGATGGCCAAAACGGAGCCCTCAAAAAAAATGTCTGAGTCTATCCGAAAGTTGATGGACAATCTTCCTGATGATGTGGTTGATGAAATGATTTACAGGAAAACTGTTCCGTTCAAGGCTGATAAGAATCTGATTGTTCTGGCTTGTGCTGATCCTACTGATCCGCAAATATCCATTCTCGCATCGGAACTGCCGTACAAAATGTATGAGCTAACATACTGCAGGTACGAATCCATCGAAAAAATCATTAACTGGGTATATGAGCAGAGAAATGAGTTTCTGAAAGTACTGGATGAAATTGAGTTTGATGATGCAGAACTTACCACACCCGAACTTGATGAGGAAGAACTCGATTCAGAGATCAATAAAAGCATGCTTAACTCTCTTGTAGAGGGAATGTTGATTGAGGCTGTACGAATGGGGGCTAGTGATATTCATATCATTCCTGGAAAGTCAAATGTTACGGATATACTATTCCGGCTTGATGGGCGCCTGCGATTGTGGCATGCACAGCCAAATGTAAAACCTGAGGCACTTTCAGCAGTAGTTAAAGACAAGTCAATCAATGTTGACCGTTTCGAGCGTGATTCTTCTCAGGATGGTTATATCCAGCGACGCATAGACAATACCAATATCCGGTTTAGAGTATCAATAATGCCGATGGTAGGTGAAGAATTTAATCGAAAACTCGAATCAATTGTTATCCGGGTACTTGATGATAGAAAAGTAATCACCGATCTTAACAAACTCGGCCTTCAGACAAAGGCTCATGAAGATTTTACGAAAGCCATTCGCAAGCCGTCTGGCATTGTGATTATAACCGGCCCTACCGGTTCCGGTAAGTCAACTACCCTTGTTGCTGCATTACATACCGTAATGAATCCGGAATTCAATGTACTCACGATCGAAGAACCGGTAGAGTATCTTATCAAAGGCGCAAGGCAACTAAAAATATCTGAAAGCATGAGCTTTGATTTGGCCATGAGAGGAATTTTGCGCCATGACCCCGACATTGTACTAGTTGGTGAGATCAGAGATTTGAAAACAGCAGAAATCGCTATTAAACTTGCCAATACCGGTCACCTTACTTTCTCTACCCTTCATACGAATGACGCACCAAGTGCGGTAGCCAGGCTATTTAAAATGGGGGTAGAACCCTTTCTTATTGCAAATGCCATTAACCTTGTGATGGCACAACGTCTTGTAAGAAGGTTGTGCAATTTTTGCAAGCGCCCAATAGAAAACCCCTCAAAAGAGCCATTGAGAAACCTTGGCTTTACCGATGAGGAAATTCTGAATAATACATTCTATGAGGCAGTTGGATGTGATAAATGTAATAATGGATATAGCGGACGTATTGCAATATTTGAAGCTCTTTATTTTGACCGAACAATCCAGCGATTGATCTTTGAGGCTGGCAGTGAAATTGATGAAGATGGATTGCGTCAGCATGCAATAAAAAATGGAATGCTCACACTGAGGGCATCTGGCCGATTAAGAATTATTAATGCCTATACCACCATACAAGAGGTGATGGCCATTACACTCGATGACCAATAAGGATAAGTTTAACAATTATCTGCATATTGAGCATTCTCAATTATTTTGAAGAAAAGAATGGATCAATATTGAGCTATAAAATTGTGTTAAACCATTCAGTAAAAAATATTAATCAGCAAATAATATTAAGATTTTCTAATTTATTTTATAAATTACATGCTATTTACAGCATATCTTTGAAAGAAGATTAATATTATCATTGACAAAACCTGTAACACTGGCTAAGAATTACGGATTGGCTTTGAAAAGACAGTGCTTAAAGATTCCATCATATAATTAGTATGAATATCATGAATACTATTTGTGAAATTGTAGTCAGATACATCCGGTTCATAATCATGCTTAATTATCAGCACAATTTATTCAGATACTCAGTCTCTGATTTTATACACGAAATCTCACCTAATCAGTGTCTAAATAAATTTGCCGATATCACAAATAATGTATGCCGGAAATACAAATTAAGAGATAAACATTTACAGAATTTTCTTTCAACTGTAAAGTTATCAGATAATATGCAGTAAACAATAATTGTTAGCCATGGAAACCCTTGTAATTGATAATGTTAAAGAACTTCTTGGAGTAATGCTTCCTCAAGTACCTGAGGAGTTAAGAGGAATTGATCGTATTCAGTTCATCGCTAACATGCTTTTGAAAGCTCCTTCATCCCACAGAATTGAATTAAGAAGGCATTTAGAATTATATCTTGCCAATATGAAGAAAGTGGAAGCTTCTGATATTGATTTAGGAGGTGATGGCTGCCAGGGAAAAATCTGGTATCGTATCCATGGAATCAAGAAGCCAATTGCACAGGGGCCTATTTATAAATATGATGAATCCAATTTGTTAATTCTGAACCTTATTGGTGAAGAACAAATGAAAGTTCTGTTTGAGAGACGAAGTGTTGACCTGTCCTACTCTCTTTCTGCAGACAGAAACCGCAGATTCAGGGCCACAGTTTATTTTGATATGGATAATATCGGAATGAACATGAGGCAAATAAATGATCAGATTCGTCCTTTTAAAGACCTCAACCTGCACCCCGAAGTAGCACGACACTTAAGCCTCAAATATCTCAAGTATGGCCTTACACTTGTAACTGGTATAACAGGTTCTGGCAAATCAACTACTCTAGACACCATTATTGATGCCAATAACCGATCGGTACGAGGACATATTGTTATCATCGCTTCGCCAATTGAATTAATGCACAAACCACAAAAATGTATTATCAGGCACAGGGAAGTTGGCAGAGATGTGCCATCTTTTCGTGATGGAATTGTACAGGCAATGCGCCAGGACCCAGACATTGTAGTGATAGGAGAGTTGCGTGATGACGTAGCTATTCGTAATGCCCTGGAAGTAACTGACTCAGGCCACAAAGTCTTCTCAACGCTTCACACTGCTTCAGCAATGGAAAGTATTGACAGAATTATTGGCGAGACAGCTTTAAATGAACAGGAAAGGGTTCGGAACAGGCTCGCTGATGTATTGACTTGTGTAATAAGTCAAAAACTGGTAAATACACTTGAAGGAACAAGAGTGTTGGCTAAAGAGGTACTCATAGCTACACCATCTGTAAGAGCGGCAATCAGAAACAATAATGTACCGGAAATTTATCAAATGCTTAATGAAGGGGGACAATTCGGAATGCATACTCTGGAACAAGATCTTCAAAGGCTTGTTAGGCAGCGAATCATTAGTGTTGAGGAGGCAATTAACCAGGCTAATAATAAAACCCGTATTAAGCAATTGCTTACATAAACTTTAGAACGTTGGCTAAGAAAGAATTCATAGGTATCTGTAGTGAATACGACCGGCTTCGAATGGCACGTGTTCAATTAACCAAAGGAGGAATTAAACTGCTTGGTGTTGAAACACTTGATATGCCATATCCGATCGCAAAGATAAATGAAGGAACATCTGATCCATTGAATCTTACAGACGACATTGATGAATTTTTTGGTCTTGATGTTGTTGAGAAAGATACAGACGATTCTTTCCCTGAACTAACCGGTTCTGGCAAAAAATCAAAAGAATCTGATATTTCCGGGGAGTCATATTTAGAAGATAATTTTGATATGACCCGAATTGATGAAGATTCGGATACAGTAACCGATAACGAAAAAATATTAGCTGATTACTTCCAGAAGTTAGGCCGTAAAAAACTTCACTTCGGGCTTCATATTCCTTTTGGAAAGACTACATTTCAATTTGTCAGGAATGTGGATCCTGACAAAATGCGTAAGAAAGAACAAATTGATTTTTTTAACGAGAAACTCCGGCCTATTCATAATGAAGATCCGGAACCTGATCATTACAGCTGGGCAAAAGCTGCCGAAAATACCTGCCTGATTGCCTATAACCGTAATGAAACATCATTAATCAATTTAATTGAAGTTGCCGAGACTTATTATAAAGGCAAGCTAATAATTAATGAGCGCCTGCCTGATGAAAGTATATGGGCTGGACTTGTTCGGGTAAATTATAATCTAACCCCGGATGATATCACAGGAATTATTGCAATCGGAGAGAAGTCTTCCCGAATTATGTTTATGAAAGGCAGAGAGATTTTTAATATTCTGCCAATCATAAACGAAGGGGAGAATAGTGATGATATCCTTAACACCATCTTTAGTAAAATCCTGTTCGAAATTGATAAAGGTGAACTGCCTAAACTCAACAGAATTTTAATAGCACGCTCAGCAAAGTTAAGTGAAAAAGTAAAACCCTATTTTGAAAAGCAGTTCGATGAAATAGAAGTCGATTATCTTTCACTTCATCCGCAATATGTTTCATATGCAGATGAAATACTGAGTTCGCCGGATTATTTACAGCCCTATCTGTCTGCTATTGGTGCCGCATGGGCTGCCAGCGGCGCGAACGAAAAAGAATTTTCTGAGCTTGCCCTGCTCCCCGATTATGTAAAAGAAAAACAACGTACATTAAAGATTGAGTGGCACGGCATTGTGATATTGATTTTTATCGCACTTACTCCGCTTTACATTAATAATCTGTACCTATCAAGAGAGGCTGAATTAGCGCAACTTGAACAGCAGGTACGCCTTATTGAGAATCAGATAGAAGAACTTCGGCCGATTGCCAATATGACTGAAGACCTTGTCGCTGATTACCAGGTCATTCAGTCTGAAAACGACAGGCTTCTTGAATTGGCCAGTTACAGTCAAAAATGGTCAGAAGTGTTTTCCCTAATGAACGATGGAATATCGCAGATTCCACAGATATGGCTAACCTCACTCAGAAGTGACGATGAAAATCTGAATCTTACTGGCGTGTCGTTAACACGACAACAAATCCCGGTTCTTGCACGGCTTTTTACAGACGCAAATATTCAACAGGTTTCAGAAACAGAACTAAGGGAGCAGCCAGTATATACTTTTGCCATGCAAGCCAATAATTACCGGCAAGACATTGAAGAGTTTCTTATTGAAATGCCGCAAGTTGAATTTGATTTCGAACAAGGGGCCATGATCGAACTTGATTTTTCATTGGCACCTGAGGCAATTGAGGCTCCGGTTTTAGTCCCGGCAATAAATGATAATCAATTTAGCGGTAATTCACCATCAGAAGTACTTACCCCTGCCGAAGGGGAAGATACTGAAATTGCAAATCAACCAGTGAATGAAGCAACTATTGCAAATCAAAATGATGCTGAGACAACTGCAGAGAATAATGATGTACAAATTATTGAAACACCCGGCCAGGAAGGTTTCACTGGCACCACACGATACGGGCTTCGAGGACCTGAAGATGAACTATTGATCGGATCATATACCATAGTTTTGCATTCCATCCCAGACAGCACCCGCGCTGATGCCGAATACCAAATGCTCAGGCAAGAAGGATATAAGGCCACCTTGTGGCAGGCAGAAATTGAAGAAGGCCAATTTAACTGGAGAATCGGAGTCGGCCATTTTCAAACGATATCGGATGCATTAAATGCCATAACAGAATTACCGGAACCATACAGATCAAATAATTTTATCATCCGGATTCGCGAATAACTCAACCAAAATGAAATATAGCGTTCGAAATACTCTGATTTTGCTTTTCACACTTGCCATAATGGTTGGTGGCGGATGGTTTTATGTGCATAACAAATTCAGTGAGGATATCGAACTCAATGCAAACAGAATTGAAAACCTGGAGCGTGAATACAGGCAAATCGAAAGTACCGCGAATATGTTTGCTATTGCCCAGGCTAATTACAATGAAGCGCTATATGTACGTTTAAATCACCCTAAAGAATTATTCCGTGATCATAGTTCAAGTAACTTCTATGATTATCTACAGGAATTAAACCGTGGCATTTCATTTACAGAATTAAATTACTCACTCAATGATTCAACCCGAAATCAGGACCACGGTATTGTTAGTGTTAATATTCAGGGCGAAGGTCGATACGAAAATCTTGTTAATTTTATATACAGGCTGTAATACAGCAGGCCACTTGTTCAAATACGTTCTGTACAGCTCGATAATATCACTGACTTCGAACGCCTTGACAGGGTTAACTTTCAGATAGCAATCGGGGCATATTATCGTCGTGGTGAGTGGACGAATTACCGTGCAGCCCTTGAGCCTTCTGATCCTTTTGGCAGAATTTTACATAACCCCTACTATCCGTTAATCCATGAAGTAGCCCCAAATATTGAAGATCTTCCTGAAGTTGATAACAGCAGGCTTGTTGTATTGACAGGATCAACAGTTCATATCATCGATCAAAACGGAACTTTACAAAGGCTGAATATTGGAGACAGAGTCTATTTGGGAAGATTGACTTCCATCAATATGCAGCGCGGTGAAGCTGAGTTTCAACTAAACCGAGGTGGAATCAGAGACAGAGTAGTACTGACACTCACACAACAACAATAGATCAGGCATGAAAATGAAATTAAAAATTGCTCTTTCAGTCATTTTGCTTCTGGCAACTATTACCAATGCAAATTCTCAGGACAGGCTTCCGGAACGTGAATTTGTAAATCCGGAGGAACTTATCATCCTGTCAAGAGACATCAGTTTTGCCAACGCTCTTGATATTTTGGAGGAGTTTGCCATGCAATTCAGGAACAAGATTTTTATCAACCGTGCTACATTTACAGGGCCAATTGGAATTGATATACCCCAAATGCACTGGGAAGATGCCTTGTTTAGAATAACTGCAGCAAACAATATGGTTGTGAATGAGTTAAATCGGTACTACGAAATATTTGATGTGCCGGATGATGAAATCGAAATGGTGGAAGATGAACGCCCCAGAAGAGCAATAGAAGATGTTGTCGTTAATTTTGGTACAAGAGAAATTGAGATATCCGCAACATTTTTCCAGGGCGACAGGCGTCTGATCCGTGAACTTGGAATTGATTGGACCAGTCTGTATAACGACAGGGTTCGGTTACAAAATTTTTCTGCAGCAAGTGTTGGCCAGGATGTATTCGAAGCAGAATTTAACTGGACAGACATCTTTAATTCCGGCTGGGATATCAACGCCCTGTTTAGTGCTTTTGAAACAAGCGACAAAGGTGAAATACTATCGTCGCCTACCATTAAAGTAATGGATGGAGAAGAAGGCAGAATACAAGTGGGGCAGGACTTTTCTATTAAACAGCGTGATTTTGCAGGTAATATCACCGACCGGTTTTTCAATACCGGTACAATCCTTACTGTAAATCCTCGTGTTTTTTATCATGAAGGTGAACCATTCATCTATATGCGGGTAAATGCGGAAAGAAGTACAGCCCAGCCCGATCCCATCAGTACTATAGTTTTTAAACAGGAAGCCCAAACAGACCTATTGCTCCTTAGTGGAGAAAGTACCGTTATTGCCGGCCTATATGAGACTGAAGTGATTCGTACACGAAGAGGAATCCCCTTCCTTAAAGATCTGCCTGGCTGGTTTTTTGGATTGCGTTACCTTTTTGGTTATGAATCTACTGAAAATGTAGTTCAGGAGCTTGTAGTGCTTTTAAAAGCTACACTTGTACCTACACTTGAAGAAAGGCTTGCCGATCCTCGCAGAGAAATCCCGGACCTGCTTCGGGACCGACGAATCCAATTCCAGGAGGAATTGAGGGAATTGGAGCAAATACAGCTTGATTAAAACTTAACCGGTAAAATTTTTTCTTAGCCATCGGAGATCCCGGTACAGAAAGCAGGATCCCGATGGCTTTTTAGTTTGTGCACATTCTTGAATGATCGATCTTGATGGAGTTAGGGTTTCGTCTCTTTGAATGATAACGTACCTTTCAATATTCAAAAAAATGTTATGTCTGAACCTCTTTTTCACAAAATAACCCCCCGTGCCATTAAGGTCTGGCAATGGGGGAATTCCATTGGCAATTTATTCTATTTTATGATTCCAGCCGGTTATGCACTTTTTTTCGGGCTGGAACAGTTTCACTTCTGGATGGTTTTATTCCTTACAATAATGTTCCTGATTATTTGGATTCTCTCAATTGTATTGATGCCTTATCTGTTATGGAAGAACTGGAGGTACGCTGTGGACGAAAAAGAGATTGATCTTAAAAGAGGTGTGATTGTTAAAACCCGTACTTTAATACCCCTCAGCCGTGTTCAACATGTCGACACAAGACAAGGCCCTTTATTAAGGTGGTATGGACTCTCGTCTGTTACCATCTCCACTGCCGCAACAACCCATGAAATACCTGCACTGGATACCGTAATTGCAGACCGGGTTCGCCGTCAAATATCAACTTATGCACGCCTGGCAGAAGAAGATGTCTGATTTTGAAAGACAACATCCTGTGGCTGCAGTTAGCAAGGCATTCAGCCTTATCAGGGGCAACTTATTGACGATTCTTATATTTCTTTTCGTAGGTGCCCGAAGTGAAAGTTTTCCTTTCCTATGGTGGATTGGAGGTGGTTTTGGTTTTTTGCTTGTGATGGGCTTTTTGAATTGGCTGCGTTTTCTTTACAAAATTGAGGACGGTATGCTGCACATTAAAAGTGGAATATTTGTCAGGAAAAATATCTATCTCACAAAAGACCGAATCCAGGTTATCGATGTTTCATCCGGAATTATCCAGCGCAGCTTTGGCCTTGTACGGCTCGACATCCAAACCGCTGGTTCCAGTTCCCGCCAGGCTGCCCTGGAAGCAATTACACGTGAAAAGGCTTATGAAATTAACTGGATTCTAAGGGAGCAATCAGAACAAACCACTGAAGACCTGCTTTCCTCAGACAGCACTTCAGATATTGTTGATGATTCAAGAATGATAAAAGTTCCTAATAAAGAATTACTTATCGCAGCATCTACTTCCGGCAGTTTTGGTATTGCTCTCTCTATCATTGCCACTGTTTTTTCACAGCTTGAGCCACTTATCAGCGAATCAGAACTTTTTGAATATTTCTTTGGCCTTCTCCCCTCTCAAACCGATACCATCCTCATTCTTACCGTTATTGCAATTTTTGTACTATTTGCATGGCTGATCTCTTTCTTCAGTACGCTTTTAACCTATGGCAATTTTCAGCTTATAATTAAAAAGAAAGAAATCGTGATTTCGAGAGGGATTTTTGAAAAAAAACGTATTACAATACCTTATAACCGGATTCAGGCCATCCATGTTACCGAGGGAATCATACGCCAACCCCTGGGGTACGCCTCTATACACCTTGAAAGTGCCGGATATGGAGACGACAAGGGCACCGGGTCTATTGTGCTGTTTCCACTTATTAAACATGAAAATATCCTTGTATTATTAGAAGAAATAATACCAGATTATGAAAAGAAACTGGAAGGATTAAAACCGCCTTCGCGTTCATTACGTCGTTATCTACTGCGAAGCGCACTTCCGGTGACTGTAATTTCATCTTTTTTATACTGGTTCATGCAACTCAATATTTTTATCTGGATTTTCCCACTGGCTTCGGTATGGTGGGGGTGGCTGAAATACAGAGATGCTGCTATCGGTTGGGGTGATGATATATTGTTAATGCGAAGCCGGCGGCTCTCAAAGTCAACAGCCTACATTAAAAAGAAGCGCGTTCAGGATGCAACAGTCAGCCAAAGCCCATTCCAGAAGTGGCGAAACCTTTGCTCTGTCCAGATATTTGTTGCATCGGGTGACCAGGGAAAGACATTTACAGTGCGGGATATTGAGCTTAATGATGGCATGAAATTACTGAATCAGGTCAGAAAAAATGGTAAATCATCTGTAATTCTTGAGTCTGATTATTCCAATAAAATTCTGCTTCCAGGCTGGCCTTGAGCCAAAAACGATTGGTCAATCTGTGTGATTATGTATTGTCTGAAATCAATGCAATATTGAATTAATAAACCACAAAATTTTATGAAACCCTATCTTCTTGCTGAAACGAACTGGAAGGATGTTAAAAACAGAAAATTCGAAATTGCCGTTTTGCCCTGGGGTGCCACCGAGGCTCACAACTACCATCTGCCATATGCAACAGATAATATTCAGGTTTCTAACATTGCTGAGAAAGCAGGTAAGCTGGCATGGGATAAAGGGGCGAAAGTTATTGTCTTGCCCAATATCCCGTATGGAGTCAATACCGGTCAGGCCGATATTCTTTTGGATATGAATATAAACCCAAGCACTCAACACATTATTCTGAGAGACCTTATTCAAGTACTTAACCGGCAGGAAATTCGTAAACTCTTGGTTATAAACGGACATGGCGGCAACAATTTCAAGCCTATTCTGAGAGAACTGGGGCTCGAATTTCCGGATATGATCCTTGCACTTTGTAACTGGTTCGGGATCGCCAAACGAGAAATAAGTTTCCGTGAAGATGGTGATCATGCTGATGAAATGGAAACCAGCCTGATGATGTATCTTAAGCCGGAACTTGTGCTGCCATTATCTGAAGCCGGTGATGGCAAAGAGAAAAAATCTGTAATAACCGGAATCAGGGAAGGCTGGGCATGGTCTGAGCGTAAATGGTCTGAAGTAACCACAGATACCGGTATCGGTAATCCAAAAAATTCTACCCCGGAAAAAGGAGAAGAAATTTTCAATCTGGTTACAAACAAAATCGCTATACTCATTTCTGAATTAGCAGAAATGGATCCAAAAAATCAGTACCGTGAATAATGACTTAATCAGTTCACCGACTCATTTTAGTATAGCTCAGTGCTGCTAACCATTTCCTCTCCTGACAAATATGCTTCAACCGGCAGGCAGCTGCATACAAGATTTCTGTCTCCGTATGCATCATCCACACGGCTCACAGCAGGCCAGAATTTGTTAAAACGCAAATGTGGCAAAGGAAAGCCTGCCTTTTCACGTGTATATTGACGCGACCATTCATCAGCCATAACAACCCGCATCGTGTGAGGTGCGAGTTTCAGGACATTCTCTTCCCTATCGGCTTCACCAGTTTCAATTTCCCTGATTTCATTTCTGATTCCGATCATCGCATCACAGAAACGGTCCAGTTCTTCTTTGGATTCACTTTCGGTGGGTTCTATCATCAGTGTTCCTGGTACCGGGAAACTCATTGTTGGTGCATGAAAGCCGTAATCCATCAACCGTTTTGCAACATCTGCCGCTTCAATACCCGCACTTTGCCTGAAACCGCGTAAATCCACAATAAATTCATGCGCAGTTCGGCCTCCTTTGCCTGTGTATAAAATCGGGTAATGGCCTTTAAGGCGGTCTTTCAAATAGTTGGCATTTAAAATTGCAACCTCTGTTGCTTTTTTCAGGCCGGAAGCACCCATCATCCTGATATAAGCATGTGAAATGGTTAATATGCTGGCACTGCCCCAGGGGGCTGACGAGATAGATGGTATAGCCTTTTCACCACCTGTGTTTATAATGTCGTGACCAGGCAGAAATGGAACCAGTTTTTCCACAACGCCTATCGGGCCCATTCCCGGCCCTCCGCCGCCATGAGGTATACAGAATGTTTTATGAAGATTTAAGTGACAAACATCAGCTCCAATTTCTGCGGGTGACGTCCAGCCGATCTGGGCATTCATATTGGCCCCGTCCATATACACCAAACCTCCATGTTCATGTATGAGTGAGCATATCTCCCGAATATCTTGTTCAAATACCCCATGAGTAGATGGATAGGTTACCATAAGAGCTGCAAGGCGATCACTGTATTTTTCCGCTTTTTCGCGCAGATCGTCTAAATCAATATTTCCATGTTCATCACACTTGGTAACCACAACATCCATACCTGCCATTACTGCACTGGCGGGGTTCGTTCCATGTGCCGACGATGGAACAATCGTAACATTTCTCTTCTCATCTCCATTATCATGATGATATGCGCGTATTGTCATTAAGCCGGCATATTCCCCCTGTGCTCCGGAGTTTGGTTGTAGCGAAATTTTGGAAAACCCTGTGATTTCAGAGAGCCATTGATCGAGATCCCGGAAAATTGTGTGGTATCCATGTGCCTGATCAACCGGAGCAAACGGATGAATTTTTCCGAATTCGGCCCAGGTAAGCGGCATCATCTCTGCGGTGGCATTCAATTTCATAGTACATGATCCCAGTGAGATCATGGAATGTGTAAGATCAAGATCCCGGTTTTCCAACGTCTTCAAATAGCGAAGCATCTCATGTTCGGAGTGGTAAAGATTAAAGACCGGATGCCCCAAAAAATCTGACTTCCTTGAAAGTTCAGCCGGTAACTCGGCTGTTACTGTTTTGGAAGCATCTTTAACATCGAATTCAGATTCCTTGCCTAATGCGGCAGCAACAGCTTTGATGACATCATCAACGTCTTCGAGCGACTTGGTTTCATCAAAAGACAGGCTAAAACCATCATTAAGGTACCGGAAATTCATCTCGTTAGCGAGTGCTTGCTCACGAATTGACGAGACCTGATCCTCATTAAGGCCTCTAATATGGATTGTATCAAAAAACGGTACATCAGCTATAGTGAGGCCAAGTTCTTTTAAACCTGCCGCTGCCAGTTTTGCCAGGCCGTGTGTACGCAGTGCAATTTTTCGCAGGCCTTCCGGGCCGTGATAAACTGCAAAAAAACCGGAAACAACCGCCAGTAAAACCTGCGCTGTGCAGATGTTCGATGTGGCCTTTTCACGCCGTATATGCTGTTCACGAGTCTGTAGTGCCATTCTGTACGCAGGATTGCCTTCAGCGTCTTTTGTTGCGCCGATTATTCGACCGGGTAACTGTCGCTTGAATTCATCTTTTGTTGCAAAATATGCGGCATGTGGCCCGCCATAGCCCATGGGTACACCCAGCCTTTGGGTGGAGCCAACCACAACATCCACACCCATTTCACCCGGGGGTTTAAGCAATGTAAGGCTTAGCAAATCAGCAGCAACTACCGTATAAAGGTTATGATCTTTGGCAGCTTCTATGAACGGTGCAATATCTTTAACATAGCCGTATGTATCGGGGTATTGAAGCAGAATTCCAAAATATTCCGGTTTGGTTACATCAACAAGGTCTGGGTTGCCGATCTCAAGACGGATGTCGAGTGGTTCAGTCCGGCTTTTAATCACGGAAATCGTTTGGGGGTGGCAATATTCTGAAATAAAAAAAGTGTCAGCAGATTTTCGTTTCTCACCTTTTCGTAATCCATGTAACATCGTTATGGCTTCAGCTGCAGAAGTACCTTCATCAAGAAGCGAAGCATTGGCAATCTCCATACCGGTAAGGTCACTTACCATTGTCTGAAAATTAATCAATGCCTCAAGACGGCCCTGAGCAATTTCTGCCTGATAGGGGGTGTATGCTGTATACCAACCCGGATTTTCAAGTACATTGCGCAAAATCACATTTGGAGTAACTGTATCGTAGTAACCCATTCCGATAAAAGAACGATACACCCTGTTTTTGCTTGCTATTTCCCTGGCAAGCTGCAGATATTTGGTTTCATTAAGTGCATCAGGGAGCTTCAATTCAGACTGCAGCCTGATTTGAGCCGGTATCGTTTCCTTTATTAATTGTTCCATACTGCCGGCATTGCACACTTCAAGCATCTCTCTGATCTGATCATCATCCGGGCCAATATGACGATTTACAAATTTCTCAGTTTCAAAATGAATTTGCATGTTTGAATATTTGAAAATTAAAATTTTGTATTATAACAATTGGGTGGGCTCAATTGTTCACAGATCATTAAAAAAATACATTGAGACCAACCATTTCTACATAGCAGAAAAAGATACGCTTTTTTCTTTGTACTGACATCTGTAAAGCTGCTACTTTTCTTTATTTTTCTATCCCGATTTAGTACCTTTAAAAGGCTAAAAAAATATTTAAAGATGGCTAAATTTCAATATTTCTTCCTGGTGATCCCTGCTACACAAATTGAAACTGATAAAAATAACAGATGACCGAAATATCCCTTTCAAATTGGTTTTTTGAGTTAGGCCCTGTTACACAGGCATTTCTTGCCGGTACAATGTGCTGGATTACAACCTCAATTGGAGCAGCAGTAGTTTTTTTAAAAAAAGAAGTAAGCCGCAGGTTTTTGGATGCATCATTGGGTTTTGCTGCCGGGGTCATGATTGCAGCAACCATCTGGTCACTTATTGAGCCCTCGATGGAAATGGCCGCGTCTCTCGGAATCACAAAATGGATGCCCGCAACCATTGGTTTTCTTCTTGGGGCACTTTGTATCAGAATTGCTGATGCTTACGTACCCCATCTTCACCTCGGCCTTCCGCGTGATAAAGCTGAGGGAGTTGAAACTACCTGGCGAAGGGCTACCTTGCTTGTTATGGCTATCACCCTGCACAACATACCAGAGGGGCTTGCAGTTGGAGTGCTTTTTGGGGCTGCTGCTTCGGGAATCGACCCAACTGGAACTGCAACAGTTATGGGTGCTATTGTACTGGCAATTGGGATCGGTATTCAGAATTTCCCTGAAGGGATGGCCGTCTCAATGCCACTACGAGGTGAAGGGGTTTCCCGTTGGCTCAGTTTTAACTACGGGCAACTTTCGGGAATTGTTAATGCGCCTTCCGCAGTAATTGGTGCTCTTGCTGTTATGTTTATTCAGCCGATCCTTCCTTACGCACTGGGCTTTGCCGCAGGGGCCATGATCTTTGTTGTGGTTGAAGAGCTCATTCCCACATCCCAAAGAGCGGGCAACACCGATATAGCAACCCTTGGCACAATTCTCGGTTTCTGCGTAATGATGGTACTCGATGTTTCTCTGGGGTAAGTTATTGATGACTCTTTCATTTATATAAATGAGTTCTATTTAACTGCATTACAGGTTGTCGGCTTATAGGCATTACAGAGAACTAAAATAGATCCACACTATCCAACATAATGCCTTTTTCCTAATCACAGTACTACCATCCGAAAATCACTCGCTCTCAATTGTTTTTTAATATTCTTAGCAGGATATTGCCAGATCACAGATTCGATAAACCGGATCTGTACACAGTGAAATCAACATTTGTTAAGATCTGTAGTGAGGTTCTTTTCATCATATTTATAATTGATATTGAAATTTTAACGGGCTGATATGGTACTACAACTTATTGATTGGATTATTGTCGCAATATTTTTCATTATTCTCCTGTCCATTGGTTATGCCGCATCCCGGCAAGCGGGTAACAACACAGCCAACTTTTTCCTGTCTGGGCGTAATATGCCATGGTGGCTGCTTGGTGTATCGATGGTTGCAACAACTTTTTCGGCCGACACTCCCAATCTCGTAACTGATATGGTACGAACCGGTGGTGTTGCCAGCAACTGGCTCTGGTGGGCATTTCTGTTAACCGGTATGCTGACAGTTTTTGTTTACGCCAAGCTCTGGAACCGATCTAAAGTTATGACTGATCTTGAGTTTTATGAAATCCGGTACAGCGGTAAAATGGCTGCATTTTTACGCGGATTCAGGGCTATTTATCTTGGATTTTTCTTTAATGTGATGGTTATAGCCAGCGTATCTCTTGCATTCATCAAAATTGCAGGCGTCATGCTTGGTTTATCCCCTGCCGTTGCACTCTCAATTGCTGCTGTTATCGTGGTATTTTACAGTGGCCTTGGCGGGCTTAAATCTATTCTCTGGACCGACCTTTTTCAATTCAGTTTTGCCATGTTCGGTGCTATTGTCGCTGCTGTTTATGTGGTAAATGCCCCGCAAATAGACGGGTTGTCGAATCTATTTTCCCACCCAAATGTATCCGATAAACTGAGCCTTGTGCCGAGTATTTCTCAGCCTGAACTTTTTCTGAGTATTTTTCTGATCCCTCTGGCAGTACAATGGTGGGCAGCGTGGTATCCCGGTGCCGAACCCGGCGGCGGTGGTTATGTAGCTCAGCGAATGCTCTCAGCCAAAAGCGAAACGGATGCGGTTGGAGCAACCCTTTTATTTAACTTCTTCCATTACGCACTACGCCCCTGGCCGTGGATTATCGTCGGCCTAGGGTCACTAATCATTTTCCCCGACATACAGTCTATGGTAGACCGGTTCCCGGATGTATCGCGACAGTATATTCAAAACGATTTTGCCTATCCGGCTATGCTGCGCGAATTTCTGCCACCCGGACTCCTGGGGTTAGTTGTAGCATCACTGATTGCTGCATACATGTCAACTACAGCCTCTCAACTTAACTGGGGATCGTCTTACCTTGTAAACGATTTTTATGGCAGGTTTTGGAAGCCGGATGCAACTGAAAAACAGAAAGTGCGCTTCGGAAGAATCAGCACGGTTAGCCTGATGTTTGTTTCTGTTCTTTTGGCACTTGTACTGCAAAATGCACTTCAGGCATTCCAGTATCTTTTGATGATTGGAGCAGGCACTGGCCTCATCTACATTCTACGGTGGTTCTGGTGGCGAATAAATGCCTACTCCGAAATTGCCGCAATGGTCGGAGCAGGTGTATTCTCTCTTACATTTATTATGATAGAAAACTTTGTGATGATTGTTGACGCCGAAGGAATGGTAACTGTTTTCGGATTAACAATGAGCATGGCCTACTGGAATATCATCAAATTTGTAGGCGTTGTTGCCCTGACTTCAAGCACCTGGATTATCGTTACATTTATGACTCTGCCAATTGATGAGGATACCCTGCGCGATTTCTACCGGAAAATCAGACCTGGTGGGCCTGGGTGGAAAAAAATTGTAGACCGTGCACATGCAGAAGGTATTGTACTCAAAAAAGAAGCTGACCTGAAATGGGATGTACCGACTGGCATTTTATGTATGATACTTGGGTCTGTTTCCATTTACAGTACTCTTTTCGCAATCGGAAATTTGTTATACGGAGAAATGGTCCAGACAACAGTATTTGTTGTGTTTGCAATTGTCAGTACACTACTTCTTTATCGATCCTGGAATAAACTTAGAATGGATTGAAAAACACATTTTAAACCTATAGTAGTGCAATTGTACCCATATCCCCTGAAATGCAATGTACATTAAAAAATACCATATCGGCCTTACTCAATGGGGTTTCAGGAGATGGACTGGCAACTTTTTCACAAGCGACGCCAAGCCGGATTATTTCCTTTCGCAGTATGCATCGGTTTTCAATTCGGTAGAAGGCAATACCACATTTTACAGGGTACCTGATTCGAAAACAATCGAGCGTTGGGGAGATATGGTACCCGCGGATTTTAAATTTTGCTTCAAATTTCCGCAGGGTATTACCCATTTTAAAAGATTGAAGAATGTTACTGACGAGGTGCTTTCTTTTCTTGATTTATTTAACCCTATAAGAACTAAGCTCGGCCCGTTTCATATTCAGCTCAGTTCCCAGTTTTCATTCAGCGAAATGGATAAACTGGAAAAGCTGATCGAAAACCTTCCGGCTCACTATAGTTTTGCAGTAGAAGTGCGGCATCCCGGGTTTTTTGATAAAGGCAAACAGGAACGCCATTTAAATGATTTTCTTCGCAGCTACGGAATAAACCGTGTTGTGTTCGACACCAGGCGTTTGCACTCGATAAAAAGCAAAGAACCATCCATTAAAAAAGCACAGGAACGCAAGCCATTAACACCGGTTCGCTTTGATTCAACCGGCTCAAACCCTTTTGTGCGATTTGTTGGTGCAAATGATGTGCTGAATAATGCCGCATATTTAAAAGAATGGGCGATCATCACTGCGAACTGGATCCGTGACGGCAAACATCCATACATTTTCATCCACTCTCCTGATACGCTCTCTGCCCCTGAACTGGCACGGTACTTTCACCATGAACTCTCAAAGCTGGTTGAACTGAACCCTATGCCCCAGTGGCCGGTTGATAGAAAGGATACACAGCTTGGGTTGTTCTGACGGGTTTCAGGTTTCAGGTTTCAGGTTTCAGGTTTCAGGTTTCAATAAATAATCTAGAATATTTTATATTATCTTTCCTGTTTATGTTGATAAATATTATTTGTTTAATTGATATTTTTTACCTTGAATCACCAATAGGTTATAAGTGAGTAACCTTCCTTCTCAAAGCCCTGTAATTTACCTGATTCTATAGTATACTATACTCAAGGTCTCGCAGAAAACGGTCGATTCGCTTTGCATTTACACCTATGTCGCTTCTCCCTACTCTTGACTTTGATCGCATATCCACTCGTGTGCCACCGTCTTCCGTTTCTGTAAACCTCAAAACAACATCATCTTTAAAACCGAACCATGGAAGCTTTTCTGTAGCCTCGATACGCCCCTCTTTCCTGTTAACTGCTACAATATCCCAACCCCGGCGCACTACCACCATCACAGCAGCATCAATAACTTCCTGAAGATCCATTTCGAAATAAACAGGCTCTATGTGGGGGTAATAAGCACGTTGCAGCTGAGAGGTCTCAGCCCCTGCATATTCAGGAGGATTAGGAGCATCAGCACGAAGACGCACCATTGCAAAAAATTCCGGAGGATTTTCCATATCTGTTGTGATATCATGAATCGGTGGAACATGTCCTGCCTGATGCTGCCAGTAAAGTGCTGTGCCGCTTACAATCCCTGTCAAAATAAAGGAGAAAACAGCATAGATAATAGCTCTTGCGCTTGATTTTCTTAAAAACCAAATAGATACAAGGCTGATCACTGCCAGCCCTATTGCAGCATATGCACCATACCTTAGCAATGTAAATCCAGTTCCAAGAGACCATATATTCCATTGATAGCCATAACCTGAAATCAGAAAAACAAAAGAAGCTGCCACTGATAAATAAAGAAGTATTCTCGCATAGACCATAATTGCCGGATTTTACTATGAGTATCTATTCAATGTATTAAATATGATCACATCTGTCCACTTTATTGAAGGATTCCTGATAAGAGTTGTTTATACCATATGGAAAGGGTACATCCGTAAAAGTAAAATCATCTATTCAAGCCGGATATTTTTTCCTGATTCATGCAATCCCGAATTAATTAGCCTTCGAATATAAATCCCCTTATTTTTAATACTTACTCCAAGAACGATATATATCAGACCACATATTTCATGAACACTAATGTACGCGTTCGATTTGCACCATCACCAACCGGCTATTTACATATCGGAGGGCTGAGAACAGCTCTTTACAATTTCCTCTTTGCACGCCATAATAACGGTAAATTTATTTTAAGAATCGAGGATACCGATCAAAGCCGCTACGTTGAAAATGCAGAAAATGACATCATTGAATCCCTCGAATGGTGCGGTATAAAAATTGATGAAGGGCCGCATGCACCCGGTGACTACGGCCCATACCGGCAAAGTGAAAGAAAGGATATTTACAGAAAATATGCCGAATTGCTCATTGAAAAGGAGATGGCGTACTATGCCTTCGACACAACTGAAGAGCTCGATCAAATGCGGGAACGTCTTCAGAAATCGGGTAATCCGTCTCCTAAATACGATTCAATTACACGCCAGTCGATGAAAAACAGCTTGACACTTCCCAATGATGATGTGCAAAAACTTCTTGATAGCGGAACAGAGTTTGTAATTCGGCTTAAAGTTCCCCGAAGGGAAACTATACGTTTTGAGGACCTGATTCGAGGGCATGTTTCGTTTGAATCGAAAGGACTTGATGACCAGGTATTGCTGAAATCAGACGGGATGCCTACCTACCATCTGGCAAATGTTGTGGACGACCATCTGATGAACATATCTCACGTAATTCGCGGAGAAGAGTGGTTGCCAAGTACCCCAAAACATATTTTGCTCTATAACGCATTTGGCTGGGATGTACCTCAGATGGCCCATTTGCCGCTTATCATGTCTCCCGCCGGAGGCAAACTTTCCAAAAGAAACGCGGAAACAGATGGCATACCCATCAACACAAAAGACTACAGGGAATTGCATTACGAACCTGAGGCCCTCATCAATTTTCTCGCATACCTTGGCTGGAGTCCGGGCGACGACAGCGAAATTCATTCTGTTGATGAACTTTGCCGGTTATTTACACTGGATCGGGTGAGTAAAGGCGGTGCTGTTTTTAATCACAAAAAGCTGCTCTGGTATAATGATCACTATTTGCGTGAACAATCAAATCATCATCTTGCTGCCAGAGTAAAGGCCATTGCAGGTGAGGGCAAAATGAAAGATGCAGATACCGATTTTATGGCAAGTGTAATCGGCCTTGTAAAAGAGCGGGTCAGCAAACTGGATGAAATTACCGAAATGGCAGCCTTTTTCTTTGAGGATCCGGACCATTATGATGAAGATGCAATCAAAAAATGGAAAGATGACAGCCCAAAACTGGTTTCGCATTACAGGGAAAGAATTGAGGAGTTGCCCGAAGAACAATTTGAAGCAGCCACCCTTAAACATATCCTTGAGGAAGTGATCAAAGAACAGGGAGTAGGCTTTGGCAAACTAATGATGCCGCTGCGCATTGCTGTAACCGGCCAGGGTTTCGGCCCCGATCTTTTTACTTCAATGGAACTGATTGGCAAAACCTCTGTCATTAGTAGAATTGATTCGGCCATTAAAAAAATTGGGTGATAACTGTGTAATGGAATAAACCCTATTCTTTCAAAGGCTCTTGATTGCAATTCACCCTTTGCACATATTTATTGAAAAAGCTGCATGTAAATGGTAAGGTATGCCCCTGTTTTGCTTTTTCTAATCCCTTTAGTGCTTGCATTGAGCTGTGATAGCGGGCTTGAGCCTCCACCACCTGATCCCGATCCGGTTGGCGTGATATCGGGAACCGTAACTTATTCCGGCAACTGGCCTCCGGAGAATGAGTTACGAGAACTGATCTTCGTACCATTAAAATTTATCCCTTCCGATTTTACACAAGTTTTAAATGAATTCTTACTGGGTAATCTCAAATCCAGTGAACGGCTTGAATTTTATGTTCCGTCAGACACTTTTTTAGTCACAGAACTGGAAAATGGAGTTTATGTTTACAATATCATAGCCAATCAATATGGACCTGTTGTATTTACAGATTGGCGCCCGCTTGGGGTATACATCGAAAATGATGGTTTAATTTTTATTGATAATGACACGGTTTTTATCCATATCCATGTAGATTTTGACAACCTGCCACCTTTCCCACCCGAGTAAACGCCTATGAAACAACTTGCCGGATATTGTTTCTTTTTTCTCTTGATGGTTGCCTGGTTTTGTTGCGGAATCATTCATGCGCAGGATACAGGTGGTGAATTGAGGGGAACCGTTTTAAGTTCAGGAGGCGAAACATTACCCGGTGTGCATCTTTACATTGCGGAACTCCAGGCTGGCACCGTGACAACCTCTGATGGTACATATCGTTTCCGTTCCATACCATCAGGCAGTTATTCAATGAGGATATCGATGATGGGTTTTCAAACAGAAATAATCACGATAACAATATCCGCAGGTGAAACAATGGTTCTTGATATACAACTTGAACCTATCACCTTCCAGTCGGGTGAATTGGTGGTTACAGCTTCAAGGCGCAGCCAGCTTATTGGCAGGGTTTCGGTAAGCATGAACACCATCACTCCTGCAGAAATAGAATCGAGAAACATCATTTCGCTCAATCAGGCACTGGATTATGTGCCCGGTGTTCAGGTGCTTGGTAATTCTGTGAATGTGAGGGGTTCCTCCGGATTTACCTATGGTGTGGGAAGCCGGGTGCTTTTACTCGTAGATGGTGTTCCCATGATGGGGCCGGACCAGGGAGGGATGGATTTTGACGGCTTACCGTTTACCCAAACCCGTCAGATTGAAGTATTAAAAAGCCCCGGATCTGCACTTTATGGAGGTGGTGCGCTCGGGGGGGTCATCAATGTCATCACAAAAGATTTCCCTGATGAACCCGAAACTACACTCCGGTTTTATGGCGGTGTTTATGAGCCAGTGAAATATGACGTATGGCACACATGGAGCGGAGCGTCTGATTACCGCCAATTCAGGGGTATTCTCTTTGGGCATTCACAAAAGGATGGCGACCGATTCGGATTCTGGTTAAGTGGCAGATTACACGATAATGCCGGTTACCTGCAAAACAACACTACAGAAGGATTGGAGCTCTATACCAAACTTGGCTGGAATGTGGCCCGTAATATCGATATTTCGCTTTATAGCAGCGCCAGAAGAAACCGAAATTACCAGTTTCTATATTGGAATGGGTTGAAAGATCCGCTCAGGCCGGGTGAAATACGGTTGCCCGGTGATACGGCATCAGGCTCAAACAGGGGGCTTTCCGACCGACTCACCATTTTGCCTGTTTTCACACATAATATCAATCCAAAAATTCAATATTCACTGAAAGGAAGGCTGTTTGGGGTAGCGTTCCGGCCGATCGACCGGCAGGGGAATGTACGCCCGTCCGACAAGCATAACGTTGGCATTCGTTATGGCGGAGAAGCTCAAATCAATATTCAGGCTGCTGACCAAATGATTATCACGGCTGGCGGATCCTTTGATGAAAATTACATCCGATCTGATGTATTTGTTGGTGAAGATTCGCTCATGGTGAGAAATCAGCCTGAAGGTGCCTTGTTTCTGCAGGCCGAATATAACTGGAGCCGCCGTTTAACCACTACTGCCGGTTTTCGTTATGATGCATACCAGGTACATACCCTCGATACAGCCACACAATTCAGTCCCAAATTCAGTACATCTTATGCCGCCAATGATTATCTGACTCTGAGAGCATCATTTGGCAGGGGTTTTCGTGTTCCGAGTGTTGCCGAGCGTTTTTTCAATAATGCCGATTTTTTTCCGCTGGTTTCGAACATCACATTGCAACCGGAAACCAGCACCGGTTATGAGGCAGGTTTCACCTACATGAGGCCGTTACAAGGCCTGTTCAGCTTTAGAGCTGAGCTCACTGGTTTCTGGAATGAGTACCAGAGCCTGGTTGAGCCGACCTTTCAATCCGCCTCGGGTTCATTTCAGTTTATTAATTTGACCGAAGCACGCATTCGCGGTGCGGAAGCTGCAATATCTATCACTACTTTTGACCAAAATCACCAGCTTTCAACAAGCTATACCTTACTTGATCCGGCAGACCTGGAACTGAATCAGCCACTCGTTTACCGTTCGAAACACCTTCTTCAGATTAGCGGACGATCTTTTATTACAAACTGGATGGAAGCAGGCCTTGATTTTCGTACGGCGAGTGCCCCTGAACGTGTTGATACCGATTTTTCCTTCTTTGTAAGTGATGCCGAACTCTTCCCGGCTGTATATGTAACGGATGCACGAATGCGGTTCATTAGGTCACAACCCTCTGAGAAGTTCGAGCTGGTTGCCACATTAATGGTCAGAAATCTCTTTAATTACTACTACGTTGAACGTCCCGCCATTTTTGCGCCACCGAGAAATTTCCAGATTGTAGTGGAAATGAAGTTTTAGCAACTATTGGGATACAGGCACGCTTAGCGCATGCCGCACTTCAAAATACAATTGAGTTATTTGGGTTAAAGAATTTCTTATACCATAATTTTGCTTACAGATACGGCGAGAAAAAACTTTAAACCCAAATTATGCATAAGACCAAAAAGACTTCCGAAGTCTTTCAAATTTTTTTTAAATCTTCAATATGTTAACCGATGAAGTTTCCTTTCGATGCTCTGTAAGACTTCGGAAGTCTAATGCGTAATCCGGGTAAAAAAATAACAGGCCATACCTGATGCTAATGTCTGCAACTCTCTCTATTTTTATGGTATAGCCAGCCTTTCCGGAAACAATTATAACTCATCTACGTTTTATTGTATAGTTTAATCCAAGAGCCATATGAAATTATTTTTAAAGATACTTGCCGTTCTGCTTGCAATACTCATCCTGCTTATTGTAGCATTGAATATCTATTTTACTGATGAACGTCTCAAGAATACTATTCTGCCTCATGTGCAGTCTGCCGTTGGCAGTGAGGTGGAAGTTGATAAAATGTCAATCACATTTTTCAGAACTTTTCCCCGATTTGGCCTGGATATAGACGGATTGCGAATTCCAGATCCTTCAGGTGAACCCGTTGCATCCATTGATGAGTTACTGGTTTCTGTTGAGCTTTTTCCGCTAATGCGTAATGAATTATCTGTAACCAGGCTATCGGTATCATCGCCAATCGTCTATTATACTGTTTTTGCAGACTCAACGACTAACATTGACTTTCTTCTGGAAACTGATGAAGAATTAGATGAAGAGAGCACAGAATTTTCAATTTCCATCCCCGGCTTTACCCTTCGTAATGCTTCTGTTTTTTACAAGGATGAAACAACTAACTCGGCTATTTCATTAGAGCAACTCAACGCTAATATTTCCCTCTTTTTCGGTGACATTCTTGAGAGCCGTGTGGATGCCGATCTTGGCTCGCTCAATGTAATGATGGACGGTACAAACTATGTTAGCAACCTGTCAATGAGTGTTAATCAGACATCAACTCTCGACCTTGAAAATGAGATTCTGGCCTTTACAGAAGGTACAGTTTCCATCAGAGGGCTGGCATTGAATCTTATCGGTTCGGTTTCTGGATGGAGCGGGGAGGAGATTGCGCTTTCACTGCAATTTGCATCTACATCTGAAAATTTTGGTGAACTTTTGCGGCTCGCACCTCCGGGGTTTGAAGAATATCTTACCGGCTTACAAACCAGGGGATCACTTGTATTTGAGGGTTCTGTTGATGGCGTCTTTTCAGAAGAAAAACTACCCTATTTTGATGTGACTATTGCTGTTGCAGACGGCTTTCTTCAAAACCCCGATTTACCGCAAGCCATTGAGGACATTCATTTTGAAATTCTGTTCAACAATGAACTGGCCACAATGAGCCATTTCAGGGCACGTGCAGGAGTTAACAGTGTAACAGCATCCGGGACAATTGAGCGTCCTTTAGAAGAAGATGCCAACTTTTCTATTGACCTGGACGGAGACATTGACCTGTCAACCATAAGCAGTTTTTACCCAATTGACGAACTTGGAATCGAGCGTCTATCAGGCCTGTTAGAAGCAGCCTTACTGGCTACCGGCAGGATTGATCAACCTGAAAATGCCACATTTTCAGGTAATTTTCATTTAACAAACGGCTTGCTTAAATACGCAGATGTACCCCGGCCAATTGAACAGATCAACGCGAGAATTGATGCCACACAAGATCGCATACAAATTGCCGAATCAGGCTTCACTGCTGCGAATAATCAGTTCCTGCTCTCCGGAAATATTCTGAGGCCTCTGGATGAAAACCAGAGAACTGTTGATGTGCGAGGCAATATAAATTTCGACCTGGGTACCGTAAAAGAATTCTATCCTATAGATGAAGACACACTGAGAATGCGCGGGCAACTTATCGCTGAAATCAACCTTCGCGGCAGGCCTGATCCTGACCAGATCGAAACTCTTTTACAACAAAGCACTGTCGAATTTACTAACGGTTATCTCGAACATCGCTTACTGGCAAATCCTCTTGAAGACGTAACTTTCCGTGCACGATTAAGCGGACGGCAAATGAGCATCAGCGAAGCAAGGTTCAAAACCGGTGATAACTCACTGGCAATGCGTGGCAATGTTAACAATTACCTGAGTGATAATGCAGATGTGGACCTGACCTTTGATGGTAATGCAGTTTTCAGCAGTATTACATCTTACTACTCCCTGGAGCCCTGGATACAAGAACTTACAGGTGATGCAGTAATGAATCTCAATACACGAGGGCCGGTAAATGATATTTTGCGAATCGCTTTAAATGGATCACTTGAGGTAAGTAACGTCTCTGCTATCGGTGATTCGATTCCTCTTCCGGTCACTAATTTGTCGGGAAGAATGAACATAACCCCTCAGACAATGACACTTGAGCGATTCACAATGAACTATGGGGCATCTGACATCAATCTGCAAGGCACGCTTCGTAATTATATGGGCTTTCTTGAGGAAAATGCTACGGAAGCCAACCGGCCGGCTATCAGCGGCAGTTATCATAGCCGTATGCTCAATATGGATGAAATGATAGATTGGGATGAGGAATCTGATGAACCATTCCCCATCGATCTACCCAATTTGACTGCCAGTGCTGATGCACGCATCGACAGGCTCAGAATACTTGGCCTTGACATCACTGAAATATCGGGCAGGGGTTCTCTCACACCAGAAAGAATTAGGATTGAGGAAGCCACTGCAAAGATGTTCGATGGTACTGCCACCGGTAGAATGGACTGGAATGTACCGGATCCGCTGCGAACAAATATTCTGTTTCAGGGTCAGCTCCAGGGCCTGCGGGCCGATACATTTTTCCGGGATACAGGCTTTCTTGGGCCAGAAAGCACACTTCATCAATATATTACAGGAGAGTTTAGCTCTGAAATCAGGTACACTTCGCAACTTCAACCTGATCTTGAAGTGGACATAACAACAGCTGACGCATCAGGAACATTTGGAATGACAAGAGCCAGAATGGAAGGCCACCCTATTCAGCGCCGGATTGCCGAATTCCTCAATGCGCCTGAAATTGAACGTCTTTCACTGGATGAATGGAACGCAAGATTCAGTATTAAGGATACCGTGATGACCATTCAGGATTTCTCCATCACCAGTGGAAATCTGGGCATTCAGCTTGACGGAACATTACATATGGTAAACGACCGTATTAACTACCGGGCTACACTCCTTTTGCCTGAACGCTTCAAGCGAGGCATTGCTACAGTGATATCCACACGTGCTGCTGATGCCCTGCAGCTTGAAGATGGACGCATGGCCGTACCTGTGAGAATTACGGGCACTACGGCAAACCCTCAGGTACGCCCTGACAGTGAAACCATAGAACAAATAGTGAGAGATGCCGTACAGGACGGGGCAAGAGATGTTTTAAGACGACTTTTTAATTAGGGTTTGTCAGATATTTATTAATGCTATAATGTGAGATAAATTTATTCTATCATCAAAACTGAATGAAAGCATCATTTTTTTCTTACATTTTCTAAAATTTCAAATCAATAATTTTTCTTATACCCTCACCTTTTACAAATTAACTGTTCTGAATGAGATTTAAATGATGTATTCGGGGAAAATTCTAAGCATACTTTTTGCTCTTTTTTTATATCATGCAACTCTATTACATGCACAAAATAACGCTGATGCTGATAAGCTCGCCAGATTCAGTGTAGGGGTAATGGGTAATCTGACAAAAGGCCACATGGGTACTTCTTTACAGACAGACGCTGAGGGTACCTTTGAGTTTCAGGAGCAATTTAATACAAATCTGGGATTGAATCTTCGCTATGTATTATCCCCGGTATTTGCACTTCAGTCAAATGTTGTGTACGGTAGATTTACCATTTTAAGTGATTTTTTTGATCAGGATTTACTCTCATTTAAAAACAACTATCTAACTACTTCCATTACTACTCAAATTAGCATTCTTCGCCTGTTTGGAGCTGATGCAAAAGATTTCAATATGTACAGTAGCTTCGGTTCGGGCTTAATGTTTAATAATATCAATATTGAAACCGACAGACGGGAAATAAACCAGGCTTCGGTTTCTGCAAATGATCACCCATTTACATCATTTTTCGCTGTCTTGGGAGGAGGTGTAAGATTTAACTTATTGCCCCGGATTGATTCCTTTGCTCAATATGAATACATCTTATCGAACCGGGATATTATTGATGGGGGTTTTGTTGGAGAACTTCTAAATCTTGGAAGAACAGCTCAAAATTCAAAGGCATGGAGTTCTGTAAAGATTGGAATACAATTTAAGTTTGGAAAAAGCAGCCGTGATGCTGACTGGACAACGAAGTCACGTATCTCTGAACATGCGAAGTTTTAAAGTAAAAATACCACTGAATCAGTTAAATCAATGAAATCTCAAAAAGAATTTAGTTTGATGCTTTTGTATTTTGATGAATTGTATACTCTAATTTTAAGTTCGCTACATGAACACTGATAATTTCATCGTTTGGGACTTTGACCCGGTTTTATTTTCAATTCCTGAAATTGTACTTCCGTTTTCTATTTCTATTTGGGGACTTTTACTGGCAGCAGTAATTTTCTACTTTGGATATCAACAAATAAGACCAAAACCAAAAAAAGGTCAGGAACCTGAACCACCTCCAGCTGTCAAATTCTGGCTCGTTCTTATAGGGTCGGTCATCATTGGCCAAATACCCTTCCTGTTTATTGATTCACCTTCCCTCAGTAGTTTTGGCCCTCTTGAACCCCGTTGGTATGGCCTCATGTTTGCATTGGCTTTCATTAGTGGATATATGATTGGTTTCAAAATGTTTAAAGATGCAGGAAGAACACAGGAAGAGCTCGACCGGCTTTTGATTTATGTTCTTGTGGCAACGATTATCGGAGCGCGACTCGGGCATGTATTCTTTTACGAGGCAGACTATTACCTGCGCAATATTCATCTGATACCCCAGGTATGGACTGGCGGACTGGCAAGCCATGGTGCAGCCATAGGCATCATTATTGCCATGTATCTCTATGCACGAAAAACTGCCAAAACCACATTTATGTGGGTGGCCGACCGGGTAGTTCCTGGAGTAGCAATCGGTGGAATGTTCATCCGTTTTGGAAACTTTTTAAATTCTGAAATTCTCGGCATGCCTACAGACCTGCCCTGGGCTATAATTTTTGCAAATGTAGACATGTTCCCCCGTCATCCTTCCATGCTCTATGAAGCTTTACTCTGTATCCTTGTTTTATCTGTGCTCGGCTGGATTTACTTTAAATACGATAAAAAACCACCCGAAGGTTCACTCTTTGGCACTTTTTTAGTCATGCTATTTACAGGTAGATTCTTGATTGAATTTTCAAAAGAAACCCAGGCCGATTTTCTTGCAGGCGCAGCACTTGATATGGGACAGCTCCTCAGTATTCCATTCGTATTGATTGGCTTATGGCTGCTGCTGAAAAAAGTAAACTGGAAAAAAGCCGGGGCACCCCTCAAGAGAAAATAGTATATGGCTGATGACATTCAATCACTTCTCAATAATGAATTTACCAGTGCTGAGGATGTAATAAATGTGCTTTCAGCATTCGAGAATATCTGCCTTAAAACCGGCGATCTGCGGGGTGTTTTTGCTACTGCTTACCTGCATATAACACGGAATATAAGTGGTGCAATTGAAAACAACGAGTTCATTAATACCAAGTGGTCTGAAGAATACCTTATCAGATTCGCAAACCTTTATCGGGAAGCGATAATTAATTATGAAACCGGGCAGAATCTGAAGATCGCCAAATCATGGCAAATTTCGTTTGATCTTGCAAAAGAGAATTCGGGCCTGATAATTCAGCACCTGATGCTTGGAATTAATGCACATATTAACCATGATCTTGCAATTGCACTCTATGACGTATCCATTGACCCGGAGCGGCAAAATAAGCACCAAGACCATTATCATGTTAATAGTATACTGGAAAGGGCTACAGGAACCATGAAAAAAGAAGTAATGGATAAATATGCTCCAATTCTGTCACGACTCGATCGTGCTACAGGTAATATCAGTGATAATATTGCAAATTTCAGCATTCCAAAAGCGCGTGATCATGCCTGGTCATTTGCTATCGCCCTAACATTAGCAAAAACCGATCAGGAACAGAATGTAATTCGCAAGGCACTTGATGAACAGGCTGCAGTTCTTGCCAGACTGATTCTTGTTTCACCAACTCGGGATCCTCGCTTAATTAAATCCGTTTCTTTATTAAAAAGATTAGACAATATACTTTCCAGCTTTAAACGACTTTTCAGAAAAGAGAGATAATTAAGTGCTTCCTTATTGTTAGTTGAATGACTCATAAAGTATCCTGAATCATTTTTTAATTGCTGTTATCAAGTTCTCTGAAAATGAGTTGCCATAAAATCGGTTGATAGGCAAATAAAATTTCATCCATTCTAAATCAATATACAATAGTTTGATTCAAAGCGGATCAAATGATTGACTTCCTTAAACAATCTTATCGAACGTTTACCTGGTTTTGCACGTTTTCATTGAAATACTCAATATATATGAAATACCTACTATCAATTTTTCTAATTCACATTATTGTACTCAGTGTATCAGCTCAGGATGGAAGTACTGATTCACAACAAGCCAGGACCATTTTTGAAGAACTGGATGAACGCCGCAATTCCATTGAAACTGAGAAATCTGTATTAACCATGATGATTACAGATAATCGTGGCCGAACACGAACCAGGACGTTACATTCATGGATAAAAAATTCAGGTAATGATACAATGACTTTGATCGTATTTGCTGATCCTGGAAATGTTCGCGGCACCGGATTCCTTTCTTTAAATGAAGGCGGTAACCGTACTCAACGATTATACCTTCCATCCGTTGGAAGGATACAGGTAATTGGTTCAGCCGAACGCGGCGACCGCTTTATGGGCAGCGACTTCACATACGAAGACCTTGGTGATCAGGATCCTGATGAATTTGAATTTGAGTGGCTTGAAACAGGAGAAACACACTACACCATAAGAGCAACTAAGCCCGATTCCGATCAATATGCATTTTTGGAATTTGACATTATTAGAGAAATATATGCGCTGAATACAGTGCGATATTATAATAGTGAAGGCGAAGAAATCAAACGACTTGAAGCAGAAGAATTTGAAAAACTGACTGACCGGTTATGGAGTCCACGCAAAATGACAATGTATGATCACAGAGAAAACCGTAAGACAGAACTTGCCTGGAGTAACCGGGAAATCAACACCGTAGTAGAAGACTGGCGTTTCACTGAAAGAGGATTAAGAAGAGGAATATAGAAGGTTTAAGGTTTAAGGTTTGTGGTTTTTGGCTTCAGCAAAAAGAACGCATACTTATTATTGTATTTTACATCGTAAATCCTTTCCCGTTTGCCATCTGCCGACTTCTGATTCCGCTCAAATCACGAACGATCCGGTAAGTGCCCTCAGGGTATCATTCAATACTGTCAAAAAGGTACTACAGCTTTAACCCTGTAATAAAGATCATATGTATCGTCATTAAATAATTTACTTACTGGCTGGGCAATACCAACTGAGTGTGATATTCCGATACCGAAAAGACGTAATTCATTTCTTAGTTCTATTCCGGCACCCCACCCTTGCTCAGTACCGGTATCTCCTTCAGCAAAAATTGCATTCCATACGATACCTGCATCTGATATAAGGTTCACAGTAGTAGAACCAAGTTCTGCTATTCCGAAGAATTTTGTCTGAAGAGATGGCAAAAACGGAATACGATACTCCATTGACCCGAACAAAACCTGTCTCCCCGCTATGAAGTCCCGATAGCCCCGAACCCGATCAATATCACGGAAGAATGAAATAAATACCTGTTCAGGGAGGCTCAGTGATATATTATCATACATGGAAAACCCTATAAAATTTTGAGGAAGCTCATTCCCCCAAACGTGTTGATAACGGGCTTGCAAATAAATACGCTGAAGCCCTATCGATCGAAATACTGCATATGAATTGATATCAGCACGCAAAAAAGATACATCAGAACCAAGTGATTTTTCTGAAGCCAGTAAACTCACTTTTAGGCCCCTTCCATCCAGTGGATGAATTGTGTTATCCCTCCATGGGCGTTGCTTTTTTAAAACCCATTCCAGGGCAAAATCTGTCTGTCTGCCTGTTTCCGGCTTGGGAATATTAGGTAAATCCTCATACCGGTCACGATTTAAAGGATTAATGTGGATATGTCGAAACCGTAATCCGAATTGTGAGAATTGATATGGCCTGCTAAAAATGTCCAATGGCCATGTTAAA
Source organism: Balneolaceae bacterium (assembly GCA_003559375.1). Taxonomy (GTDB): domain Bacteria; phylum Bacteroidota; class Rhodothermia; order Balneolales; family Balneolaceae; genus Rhodohalobacter. Next base: position 38,532 of record PWLN01000234.1, read on the forward strand.
GTCCATTCCCCTCCAGTGTGCTCCTGTACCAAAAAACGGTTTCCGTAAAACATCGAGTTTCCTGGTATTTTATATAGTGAAAAAATTGAAGTGGGATAGAAACTGTTATTCATATAGTTAACTACACCATAACTATACTCAACGGGATTTGGAAACGAAACCCTGCCAATTGTAGAAATAAGATGTGTACCAAGGGGTTCTGTCCAGTTTGTTGTTGCAAATATCCCCCAGTCTCCCTGACCGCCATAATAGGGAAGTGCAAATGAAGCAACATGCGATATATTTTTTAATGAACGGTATTGAAACCGGTTCAATATGAGAGATTCATCAGTTTCTATCTCAATCGGTATTTGTATCGGCGGTGACTTAGTTCTCCAGCTTGCATATTCGGTGGCAGGCTCAACCGGAGAGTACTGTACATTCCTGTTAGCATCAACCCAAAAAACCTGATCTCTCCGTGTAGTTTCACTGGCTTTTATCAATAGTTTTTCCGGATTACCCGGATCTGATCCGGCAATCCAGCCATAAACCTCACCTCCTGTAAACAGGTGTGTAACCCTTTTTGATAGGCCGGTATCAAAATCGTAGATAAAAACATTTGGCACTTCATCACGCAGTGATGTATAAGCAATTTTACTATGGCCAGGACTGATTATTGGTTTTCGGTTATCAAGAGCACCATCGTCAAGTATAATTTCATTTCCAGTTTGAGGATTAAATAATATCAGGTTTCGATTACCGTATTCATCAAACTTATAAAGCAACCATTTGTTCTGAGACTCCAGCCATATCGGCCAGTGAAGCTGTATATCACCGGTAAAGTGAGTCACCCTGTTTTCTACTCCTGTAACAATATTCAGGGTTACAAGATTGCCGGTTCCATTCTCATTAATAATGTAGCTTATTTCATTTTCAGCCGGACCGTCAACAGGAAAGCGAGCTCTGCGGCTATGAGTAATTCGTTTTTCACTCCCGTCATTTACATCAAACCGGAATATATCATTTATAATTGCCGACTGATTACCTCTTGTAAGCCTTGAATAGTACAGAAATTTACCGTCTCGGCTCCAGCTCAAATCGTCTCGGATACCTCCTTCAGCAACTTTACTGGTTTTTTTGGTGGTATCGTTTTTAACGATGAACAAACTTCGAACAGGCCTGCGTAAAGATTCTAAACTTAGTGCCGCTATAAGGCTGTCTTGAGGGCTTACTGCCATGTCGAAATAAAATTGGCCGGGTATATCAATTGGTTCACTACGCAGAGAATCAACCCTTTCCATTTGCGATGCAAGTGTATGATAATGGATGTTGATATGCTTTAGCCAGTCTTCATAAAAAGCATCATACCCACCATCCACGTGGTTATCAAAAGCTTCGAAAAAATCATGATACTCGAATAGGCCAAGCCTTTTGTTCCTGTGAGAAAGCATGTTAACCAGCGTGCTGTCGCCATATTTTTCTGTGAAATAGAGTACCTGGGAATGACCTACAGCGTACATCAAACGTCCATCTTCAATGGAATTCCCTCTCCTGAAATCGGGGCTGCTGTCAAAAATGGCTTTACGAAGCCACCTGTCACCCCGCTCAGAATTCCACTCTTCGGCCAGATACTGTGCAATACCTTCAGTCCAGAATAGTGTTAATGGCCTTCCCAGGGCATAATTAAGCAAGCCCATATTTGTGCGGATAGCTTCAAAATGGAAAATGTGGCCCAATTCATGTGCAATTACACTTCGCAGCCATTTTAAATTTCCGGTTTTCAGAATGCTGTAATCATTAAGATTTACCCAGATCATTGTATACCCATTTCCTATGGGGTTGGCAAAAGCATTCGGTATTTCATCAATGTCTGCGAGATAAATCCTTATTTTACTGGAAAATGTAACCCCCAAATTCTCTGAAAGTGCGTTATAACTCTCTTCAGCAATGGCAGCTGCTTCAATTTCTATTCCGGATATTCTATCCGGATAGATAATTTCAAAGTGTTTGGTTTCGGCAACGTGCCATTCCAGATAAGGATGATTGCGGTTATTAAATACATTAAACCCCTGGCATAACCCATCAGCAGCTAATAGTATTACAATTACGAAACCTGATAGTATTGAATTGATTTCTTTCACAAAGGCCCTAAATAATTAAAAATAAATAGTCATGGTTCTATTTCATTATTGCATTTAGATATGATAAATTTACGTTTACTATAATATATAATACTGTGGTAAACGTAAATAATCGTTATCTGGACTGATTGATTTATCACGTTTTTGATACATATTTTTAACTATGAATTAGTAAGTATTTGTCTTTTCATTTCATAATTCTAATGTATACTGTATGCATGAAAGCCTTTAGATTCATTTACCTTATCCCTTTGTTGCTTTTTCTGCTTGTTCCATGCAAGGCATATTCGCAGGATGAGTTCATCAAAATGGGCTGGGGTATAGGTTTTTCAGCCGGTGTAATCAATACAAGCCTCGCTTCAGGTGGAGAATATTTCTTTGAAGATA
>PWLN01000333.1 GCA_003559375.1 Balneolaceae bacterium
CCCAGATCGTTTAATGCGGCGAACTGAGGAATCAGGTTAATGTTTTCAAGAAGCGAGAAATCGGCAATCAGCTCATCGTCATCTTGTGCAGCTTTGTAGGTGAATGTGTAAATCTCTGTTTTGCCCTGGTTTTGAAGAGGCACATTCCCCATCGCATCTTTAGCGGTGATTTGCCAGGCGTATTCGGTATTCTCCTCAAGGGGGAGGAAATCGGGAGTGTAGATGAGTGTGGTATTGCCCATCAGTGTTTCAAGCGCTACTTCCCGGTTGCTGTTTATAGCCTGCAGAGAAGACTGCCCCGGGTTCACCTCAACCAGTAAAAACTCATACTCCATTTGGATACCGGCAGTATTCACAACAGGAGTCCATGCAAAAATGGGAATATCCATCAACAGATTGGAGCCATTTGCGGGCGCAACGAGAATGGGTGGAGAAGGATACTGTACAGAAAAGTGAGCGTTTCCCGCAATTGCAACAATATTGGCCTGATTTGCTGAGCGTGCATTGATTCGAATAGTGTAGTTGCCTTCAGGTACGGTACCAGTTTGAATGATTTGATTGCGGATGCTGCCTTCAAGCTGCTGGAAAACGTCATTCGCTCCTTGCGGGAAAATCAGCTCTTCAAAAAATGAGGTAAAAATATATGTTCCCGGGGCAAATGGGGCCGGAAGTGATGATATGGAGATAATTTCCTGTCCTTCCTTCAGTACGGTGAAATCAAAAATAAAATCAACAGGTGATGGGCTAAAGCTTGTGTAATTGAATATGATCTGATATTGTCCGCTTACAAAGCTGTTTTCAATATCAGATGCAAACGGGCTGGGCAATACAGGGGGGATGCCGACAATGGTGACCTGTGATGTGCTTTGTGCCTGTACATGCTTCGATAATCCTGCCAAAAGCATGAACACTGCCATGAGAGCAGTCAAAAAGGTAATACATTTTATTTTAAACACTGAGATCATCTTTTATTCGTGTCGTTTTAAAAGGTGCGCTGGTACCTGAAACTGCCTTCAAGTTCCGTAAAGTCATTGCCTGTTCCGTCCAGAACCCTGTTGTTTCTGGACCTCAGGGTGAGATTAAAGGTGTCTTTATTTGTTAACCGGTATGCTGTATTGAATCCGCCTGCAAGCTGCTGAAGCCTGTTGATGTGCAAAGGGCCGTTAAAACTTTCTCTTGTAAGCTTATTTCTGTTGATGCCAAGATTTAAGCCAAGGGTAAGTTTACGGTTGAACAGTGCATAACTGGTGCCGAAATTCAGCCCGATGTTACGTATATCTCCGCCATTTGAGGAATTGGTCAAATAGTTGCCCGAACTGTTCAGTGTGATTCCTGCAGGCAGGGTAATGGCATAGCTCAGCATGCCGGTATAAGACCTCGATGAAAATGAATTTTGATTATGAGTGTTGCCTTTGAAATTGCTGTTAATGCTCAAATAGCCGCCTGTAAGGGCAATATTGTGGATAAAATCATCCCCGATGATTGTAAAGTTTGGCTGCAGTAATACATTATGTGAAACCTGAGACTGGCCGAAGAGATCCTGTTCCATTGCGGCTGTTTGATTCATTGTAACATCATTAAGCAGCAGGTTATAGGACGTTGTGAGGTGAAAAGCTTCGGAGAATACCATCTGCACATTTGTACCGATATTTGTATTGGACTGTGTTTGCAGCCGGGTTCCGAGGAGATTATCCCGCCCTAAGGTAACATCAGACCGGATGGATAATCGGTTTTGGAAAAACCTGAAAACAGGGCTGATGCTGATGGTTTCCAGGTCATTCCTAATGGTGCCTCTTCCTAACGACATAAATCCCGGCTGAATTCGTTCGTAACCGATGTTCATGTCGAATAAACCGGACCGAAAACCGGCCAGTGCTTTGCCGGCGTAATTTACATGAGTGCTAACACGGGGCTGATAAATAGTGGTGATGAACCCGGGAATTCCAAGATCGGATGATGAAAAGGGTTCGCCTTCAAGATCGCGCGTAAATACGGATGCTGTAAACTGGCTTTCAACTGTTAAACGTCCATTAAACAGGTTAACCCTGAAGTCGGGAGTTAATGTCAGGTTCTCCTGAGGCTTGATCTCGATGATTTCTCCTGAAAGAGATGCCGCATCATCCTGTGCATAAAAAGTGATAAGGTTGAAATAACTACCTGCATTTCCGGCTATACCGGCTTTCGCACCAAAAGCCCACTGGCCAAATGAGGGTTCCCGAAACGCTGATTCAAGGCTGGGGCGTATCGCCCTTTTTGATTTCCCGCCGATAACTTCAATAAGGAAATTACCAGGATTTGCGCGGATGTGACCACCCCGTATGGTGGTTCCATTGAGGCTGTAATCCGAAAGGCGGGTGTTTACATCGCCGGCCTGTAATGAAAGCCATCTCCAGCGGGCACTGTAGCTGATGGTATTCATATTTTGCCGAAGTCCGGAGTCGTCTGTGGAATAGTTCATGTTGAAACCACTTCGCAAACCGAGAGTTAAGAAATTGATGTTGGCATTGGTTTGCAGCACACCGGGTGGCCTACGGTTTTCGATTCCGTGGGCGGCATAAGTTGAAGCAGATAAACCTATACTGCCACCGGTTCTGAAAAATGTGAGATCGGAATCATCCCAAAATGAGTTGTTCTGTGAGAAAGCAGGCGAGATCAGGGTCAGATTAAGAAATAATACGATGCAGAATGCGGTTGCTGTTGTTTGGAATACAGCCCTACGAGGGAAATTTGTTTTATAAAGAGATTGACAGAACACTTTCTGTTGAGTGTTACACACTGTATAACAGAGATTTAGTAAATTCGTGACAACCATTAATTTTATTACCAAAAGAGTTGCGATAGTTCAGTATGTTGATTAAAATTTTTTTCTTTAAATGATTACATTTTTGATGAGTCTGCATTCTGATTGATAATTGCGCAGCGTTGGTGCAAATCACGACACGGTTTCATAAATAAATTCAATGTTTGAACGATTCAGGACATATCACCCGGTTACTTGCGGAGGTGCAAAAAGGAGATAAATCTGCATTCGATTCTTTATACCCTCATGTCTATAACCAACTAAAAAAGATTGCTCAGCGCCATCTTGCCTATGAAAGAGGTGTACATACCCTTCAAAAAACAGCACATGTTCATTAGCTCTATCTGAAATTGTTGGGACAATCAGATATTGAATGGCAAAACCGGGCACATTTTTATTCGATCGCCTCGCGATGCATGCGGCAGATACTGGTCGATTATGCCAGAAAAAAAGCGGCTTTGCGCAGAGGCGGGAAAAACAGGCCAATTACCCTCGATGAAGAAAAACTCGACCTTGAAGAACACGCTGAGGAAATCATCGAAATGAACGATCTGATAGATAAACTTTCTGAAATCGATGAACGCCGGAGCCAGGTGGTTGAGATGCGTTTTTTTGGTGGGATGTCGATTCCGGAGATTTCCGAAGTGCTGGAGGTAACCACACGTACTGTTGACCGCGACTGGGCGAAGGCGAAGCTCTGGCTGTATAATGAACTCAAAGCGCTATAATTATGGAATTACCTAAACATGGTATTTCTGTTCGGGTAAGAACGTGGTGCTGTATAGTAAGTGGATTTGAAGATGATATGGGTTCCG
>PWLN01000084.1 GCA_003559375.1 Balneolaceae bacterium
AAATGGTATGCCTCATCCGGTCCGGCATTCAGCGAGTGCGGCCGGTATCTGTTTTTCGTTTCCAGCCGGGATTTCAACCCGATTTACAGCTGGACCGAGTGGAATCACGCCTATCAGGATATGGCGCGGATATACATGATTGCGCTGGCCAAAGAGACTCCATCACCATTCCTTCCGGAGAATGATGAGGTTAATGTTGAAGATGATGATAGCGAAAGTGAAATATCCGGCGACAATGTAAAAGCAGACCCTGAAGGTATCATCGACCGCATCATGCAACTGCCGGTTCAGCCTTCAAACTATTACAATCTTACTGCGGCATCCGGACGCATTTATTACATGCGCAACGGTAGCCGGGATCAGAGTCCACTTATGCTCATGTACGATATTAAAGAAGAATCCGAAACCGAGCTGGGAACCGTAAGTAACTACATGATTTCGGCCAATCGTGAAAAGATGATCGTATTTCAGCAAAACCGGTATGCGATTATTGATTTGCCCGAGCGCGCGGTTGAGATCAGTGATCATCTGAATTTGGAAAACATTCGCGTTAACCTGGACCGCCGGGCTGAATGGCTGCAAATTTTTGAAGAAAGCTGGCGACAGATGCGTGATTTCCTCTATGCGGATAATCTACATGGCGTAGATTGGGAGCACATTCGTGAGTTATATCGGCCAATGGCAGAGGCCGCGCGTCATCGACTCGATCTTACCTACGTGATCGGCGAGATGATTGGTGAGCTGAATGTGGGCCATGCCTATGTAGGCGGTGGTGATGTTCCGGAACCGGACCGTGTGCAGGTGGGGTTACTTGGTGCTGAGCTAAGCCGCACCGACAATGGATTTTACAAAATTGACCACGTACTTCGGGGCCAAAACTGGGAGACAGGGCGCCGTTCCCCACTTACTGAAGTGGGCGCAAGTGTGTCTGAGGGTAACTATATCATTTCAGTGAATGGAAAGCTCACCAGTGAAATGAGAAACATTCGTGAGTCTATGATTGGGCTCGCCGGGGAAGCGGTGGTACTGAGGGTGAATAATCGTCCGCAAGAGCAGGGTGCAAGAGAAGTGATTGTGCGTCCGGTAGCGGATGAGGCCGACCTGTACTACTTCAACTGGGTGCAGCGAAATATTGAACTCGTAAACGAAGCTACGAATGGCCGGGTTGGCTACATTCATATTCCCGATATGGGTCCGGGAGGGCTCAATGAGTTTGTGAAGCACTTCTACCCGCAGCTACGCAAAGAAGCTCTCATTATTGATGTGCGAGGAAATGGCGGAGGAAATGTATCCCCGATGATCATTGAGCGCCTGCGCCGTGAAATCGCCATGGTAAGCGCTCCGCGCAACGTAGTGCCGAGGCCAAATCCAGAGCACATGATGCTTGGCCCAATGGTGACATTGCTTGACGAGCATTCCGCTTCAGACGGTGATATTTTTCCATTCAGGTTTCGTCAGCACGGCCTTGGTCCACTGATTGGAATGCGATCCTGGGGTGGTGTTATTGGTATCAGAGGTTCTCTGCCATTTGTAGATGGCGGAACACTAAATCGTCCGGAATATGGCCTTTATAATATTGAAGGAACCGAATGGATTATTGAGGGATACGGAGTTGATCCCGACATCGAGATCGATAACGATCCCGCCCGTGAATTCGACGGCATCGACGACCAGCTAAACCGCGGCATTGAGGAGATTCTGCGGCTGCTCGAAACTGAGGGTTTCCAGTTGCCAAACAGGCCGCCGTTTCCTATCAGGAATTAATCTGAAATATTGCGGAAGAATAATAGCTACTTCTGTCAGGGGTGGCTATTTTTCTTGATTTGTACACGTCAGAATCAAGAGAACTTGAGTCATTTTTTAAATTCACGTTTGAATGATAAGAGAAGATGCAGCATAATATTTGGGTTAATAGCATGCTATTTATGCTTATATAATTATTTTGGGGTAATGTTAACCGGCCGCCACTAACAAACGATAAGAATGACCGAAAGTAAGAGAAAAGGAGCGAAATCTATAAAGGAGATTCCGAAAGAATTATTGGATCAACTTAATCGTGGCGAAATTGAAACAGTAAACCTTGTGGAATGGCTTGCGGTTGACCAACGGATATTGCTTGAAAATTTATTGATTCAACACGAGCGGAAAAAATATCTAACACCTATCCTAATCGAAATTGAAAGTTTGAAAAAACAAACAGTAAACACGATTAACGAATCTATCGGGTCAGGTCTTTTTGACCAGGTAACAAAGCAGAACGACAGTGATTTTTTACAAAAAATTTCAATGCATCAATCAGACTTAGTTCGCTGTTGGGCAACATACACAATCAGTAAAAATTCTTGTTTGACAATTAAGCAAATGCTTCAAAAAATTCAAACATTTGCAGCAGATAAACATTTTGGCGTTCGTGAAATTGCGTGGTTATCGGTTAGACAAAACATTGCTATTAACTTGGAGGAAAGCATAACAATATTATCAGAGTGGACAACAAACGCGGACCAAAACATTAGAAGATTTGCCAGTGAAGCTACAAGACCACGTGGCGTATGGTGCGAACATATTGAAATGCTGAAACAAAATCCTGAATTAGGATTGCCAATTTTAGAACCACTAAAATCCGACAAAGCTAAGTATGTTCAGGACAGTGTTGGAAATTGGCTGAATGATGCAAGCAAGACACAACCCGAATTTGTAAAAAAACTTTGCATGCGTTGGGAAAAAGTTAGCGATACAAAAGAAACGAAATACATAACGAAAAAAGCAATGAGAACGATTAATAAATAATCATATACGCATAATAGACGATAACTAAATGGCGGGTAATATGGTAAATTGAACATACTACCTCTGATGTACTTTTGTGGTTTAATGACGGTTTTGTGCACCGAAATCCGACACGGACCTCAGGCACCAAAAGGTTTATCTCGTTCAAAATCCAGGCCCCGTTTAATAACATGGTATAGCAATCCTCGGTTCTGCTAATTTTACGGTCGTGTAAGAATAGGTTGCAACTCTGAAAATCTGGTTGTTTCGCGGCTTCAACGCTAAACTGTTACCGGAATATCTACTTGACGTAATTCCACAAGCAGCTTACTCAAAAAACCGGTGACAGGGAATTACTTCGGCTATTCTGCCGTTCCGGTTAAACTGATCACTTTGGTTTTGGGTTACGATAAATCCCCTGTCCATATCAAAGAATTCAAGGGCTTCAAATAATCCGTTCAGTTCACGATCCAGATTGTCGGGTGAAAGTTCGTAGCAAACCTGTACAATTTTCACTGGTCGATTTTGTTCTAATACCACAAAATCACATTCACCTTTCTCCGAAAAATAGCATATTTCCTTGAAGCTTCTCCGCAAATGAAGAAAAACAAGATTCTCCAAAATTCTTCCCGAATCATCTGAAAATGATTTGGAGTTCACATTTACCAGTCCGGTATCAATCGCGTACACCTTTCTTGGATTGATGGATTGCTTTCGGGCTGAGTAACTGAACTTTGGAATAAAATGAATCAGCCATGTTTGTTCAAGGTGAGAAAAGTATTCCATTACCGTACTTGTGGCACCAATTCCAAAAAGTGTTTTGAGCCTGTTTCCGGTAACAAGGTT
>PWLN01000374.1 GCA_003559375.1 Balneolaceae bacterium
CCAAGGAAAACATGGATGTCAGGGAATACATAAAAGGCTCCTGATGGAGAAAAACATTCCACGCCTTCGATTGAACGCAGTTCTTCTACAATGAAATCCCGTCGTTTTTTAAATTCAACGCGCATTTCTTCAACAGGTTTCATTGTTCCGTTATAGGCGGCAATACCCGCTTTCTGAGATATGGTTGAAGGCGCAGATGTTTCCTGGCTCTGAATTTTCGCTACTGCATTCACAATCTCTTTTGGCCCGGCCATATAGCCAAGCCGCCAGCCTGTCATTGCAAACCCCTTGGAAAAACCGTTGATGATCACAGTACGGTCTATCAGCTGGGGAGCCGCATTCAGAATACTGGAGTGTTCCCCGTCGAATACGATGTATTCATAGATTTCGTCGGAAAATATCAGAATTTCCGGATGTTTGTCTAAAACGACAGCCAGTTCTTTTAATTCACTTCTGGTATAGCATGAGCCAGTGGGATTGGACGGCGAACAGAGAATGAGTGCCTTTGTTTTGCTGGTGATCGCTTCTTCGAGCTGTTCAGGGGTTAATTTATAGTCGTTTGCGAAAAGAGTTTTTACCGGAACGGGTGTTCCTCCTGCCAGTTTCACCATTTCAGGATACGATACCCAGTAAGGAGCTGGAATGATCACTTCATCACCTTCATCGATAGTGGCAAGAATGGTAAATCCTATCGACTGTTTGGCACCATTTGAAAGTACAATTTGATCAGCAGGAAAATTAATCCTGTTTTCTCGCAGCAATTTTTCACTAATGGCTTCCCTTAGTTCGGGAATCCCGGTATTCATTGTATAGCCATGATGGCCTTCGGTAATTGCATCGATAGCCGCATTACAGATGTGAGCCGGTGTTTTAAAATCAGGCTCTCCGGCGCTAAGTGATATAACCGAAACACCTTCTCGTGCAAGCTGTTTTGCTTTTGCTGAAATTTTGAGAGTTTCTGATGGGGATATGTTTTGAGCCCTTCTTGAGATCATAATCTGTGAATTAAAATTTTTCTAAAAAGTTAACGAAATTATCATTCAGTTGTATTTGATGTTTGCTAATTCCACAATGATTTATTGATTTAAATACCATTCAGATCTTCGAATTTTTTTCTGAGTGCGGCAGCTACATTATCGGGTACAAAGCTGGTTAAATCGCCGCCCCAGGCAGCTACTTCCCTCACGATAGATCCGGAAATAAAGGTGAGCTGCTCATCCGGCATTAAAAAAACGGTATCGATTTCCGGAGCGAGTCTCCTGTTGGTTAAAGCCATACGGAATTCGTACTCAAAATCGGATATTTGCCGCACACCTCTCAGCAATATGTTAATATTACGTTTGCGTGCAAAATTGATTAACAATCCTGTAAATAGTTCAATTTCTACCCGGGAAGACCAATCTTTATCTTTGATGGCTTCGCGAATCAAATGAATCCTTTCTTCACCTGAGAACAGGGCAGTTTTTTTATTATTGACCGCAACTGTAACCACTACTTTTTCAAACATGAGTGCAGCCCGTTTTAAAATATCAAGATGGCCATTTGTAAGAGGGTCAAATGATCCGGGATAAATGGCAGAATTTTTCATGGATGGTTTATTTTCAGGTTTAATATTTGTTGCTGCCGGTGTTTCAATGAAAATAGAATTGAATGCCTCAGAAATCTACCTCACTCTTTTTGAAAATACTAACAATGGTTCTTCCATAAGGCTTTGAAAACACACAGTTGGAATGCCCGCTAAAATCGTGGCTCTTATCATGCTCAAGGATAAACCATCCATCATCTTTCAGCCAGCCCTCTTCAAGTACGATATCGATCATTTCCGGCATTTTATAATAATCGTATGGAGGGTCGGCGAATATAAAATCATAACTACCATGTGGTTTTTCCAAAAAGGTTTCAACAGGCAGGGTTCTGGTTTGTATCTGGTTTTTTATACCGAATTTTACGGCAAGTTTTTCTATATGAGAAATGTGTTCCGGAATATTATCAACGAAAAGGCACTTCTCGGCGCCACGTGAAATTGCCTCAAAACCCAAATTACCGCTTCCTGCAAATAGGTCAAGAACGGAAGAATTGTCGAGATATGTACGGGCATCGATCACCGAAAAAATGCCTTCTTTCGTTCTGTCGGAAGTTGGCCTTATTTCATCTGTTTTGGGGATCGGTATGATTCTGCCCTTCAATTTACCGGTTATAATTCTCATGTTCTGTTTTTACATCAAGGCTCATGATTATGGCAGGAAATGCACTTCCAAGGTTAAACCCATAGGTTTTTTCGTTGGCATCTACTTTGAGGTCATCGAGGCTGTTAAATAATCGTAGTTCACCATGTTCTCTCCAGTATGGATTCAGTAATTCGGCAACATCGCTTGCGTAATGGCCAAAAACAAAACTCTCATCGTGAATACCGTTGAGCCAGGGCAACTTATTTGCAAACAGGCTCCATAAGTAGGGGAGATCAGAAAGGTATTCAAATTCTATGTATGTACAGCCTCTTAGTTTACCGAGAATAAAAGAGGTGGCAGAAATATAGTTATTCTGGCAATGTATCATCAAAAAAGAGCCGGAATTGCGGGTATGCAGCTGCCAGTCTATGGCCAGTTCAAAATCTGAAACGTATTCGGTTATGACAAATGAACGCAGCAGGTAGTTGAATCCCAGCATAGATTGATTGTTGCGCAACAACATAAGCCGGCTTCCGGTTTTGTGCACACGGTGCCATGTTGTATGAATTTCACTTCGTTCAATACCATGCATCAAAAGCTGAATATGAGCTTCTCTTTCAGAAGAATCTTCATAAACCGCTCTTGGTACTATAGACCAGCACTCTTCAACAGCCGGTGAAAGTATTTTAACTGTTGTACAATTGTGTTCCTGCCTGATAGAGTCGAGTGCACTGTTTAGTGCAGGAAATTCGCCCTCACTGCCTGTGATGATTGCATTTCCAACATCAAATGTAAAATCGATGCTGCCAATATGGGTTAGGCGCGATTTTTCACCGGGACTGTTTACCGAATAATAAAGATGATTATCCGAGTAACAAACACCAAGACAGGCCCCGGCGGAATACATGTTAATTCCAGTTTGGAGCGTTCAGCATCGTTGTTCGTTGCAGGTCACCAATTCTGTCACCGGTACCCGGATTTTCCAGCAGATATAGGCGCGGACGAATTGTATCATTCAATGTGTATTCGAACCGATTATGCGGAGGCCGCGGAGAATAGATGATAGAGTCTGGACTAAACGTGGAAGGTGGAAGAAACCTGAACAAAGAATCTCCTCGTGCAACCATCAAAGAGTCGGTTCTGAGAAATACAATGAGACTGTCTAAGCCGCCTTCAGTAGGCGGGAAATTACCAGTCCTGTTCCGGTATTGAACGAGTACATCGCGAACCAACTCCAGCCGGTGGCGTTCGCGTTCAACCATTTGCTGCTCTTGAATAACTTCCTGGTATGGATCTACAATTGAACGATATAGAAAATAGGCTAATATCACTATAAGTATAGCCAATACAATAGTTAAAATGTTATTACGAGTTGTTAAATCCATGGATTAAAAAAATGTTGGTTAGCGATAACTGAATTTAATTGTAAAACACAAAATAATTGCACTTACTTTGATATGCAACAATGGTTTTGGTTCTGCCTGTTAATTTAAAATTAAATCAGGTTTTTAAACCTCATTGTTATAAAGTAGCAATAAATATTCAATTAAGTAGGTTTTTAGTCCTCTTTTCAGAAATTTTTGATAATGATCAAGGCCGTTCTCATTTTTTTCATGTTGGAAATTGAGGAAATCGTGTATCTGTCAAAAATTTATTTATCAAAGTTCCATTAAATTTGTGGCAGAATCCAATAAATAATAGCTCTCTTACTCTCTTGAATAAAAACATTCTGCGGCTTGCGGTTCCGAATATCATCAGTAACCTGTCGGTTCCTTTGCTTGGTGCTGTAGACACTGCATTGGTCGGCCATCTTGACCATGTATATTATCTTGGAGCGCTGGCTGTGGGGAGTATGATATTCAACTTCATTTTCTGGGGATTTGGGTTCCTCAGAATGGGTACTACAGGACTTACTGCACAAGAGTATGGCAGACGCAACAGGAAGGAGATCATGATGACCTTCACGCGGGTCCAGGCCATCGCATTGGGTATTGGCTTTGCCATTCTATTGTTGCAGAAACCAATTATTGAACTGAGTTTGGCGATCATCGAAAGTTCGGATGAGGTAGCCAACTACACCAGGGTATATTACGATATTCGAATTTTGACAGCACCTGCCGTTCTGTCTTTATATGGCATCATCGGATGGTTTCTCGGAATGCAAAATGCAAAATATCCTATGCTGATAACCATTGTATTAAACGTACTCAACATTGTATTGAATATTACTTTTATCTACGGTTTCGGAATGCATGTTGATGGTGTGGCATATGGCACCCTGATCTCCACATACGCAGCCCTTGCGCTTGCAGTATTTTTGATCTTGAAACAATACAACAGATATTTTTCGCACTTTTTATTTAGCGATCTTCTGAATTCAGCGAAATTGAAACTTTACTTTGCAGTAAACCGTGATATTTTTATCAGGACGCTGTGTCTGATCTTTACCTTTTCGTTTTTTACAGCAGTTTCCGCAGCCTATGGCGACAATATTCTTGCAGCAAATACCATACTTCTTCAGTTCTGGTTTATCGTTTCGTACGGAATTGATGGCTTTGCATATGCAGCAGAAAGCCTGGTAGGCAGGTTTAAAGGGAGCGGAAACCACAATAAACTAAAGCAGGCTGTCTTTTACAGTATAGGTTGGGGATTATTTTTAGGCCTTGCTGGTACTTTCACGTATTTGTTAATTGGAAGCCAACTCCTCCATATTTTCACCAATGATCCCGGTGTAATTGAAATTGCTGAAACGGTTCTATTCTGGACAATACTTGCCCCATTCGTATCAAGCTTTTGTTACATTTTTGACGGTGTATTTACCGGGGCCACAGAAACACAACCCATGCGAAATACCATGGTGGCTTCTACCTTCCTCATCTTTCTGCCAGCATATTATGCAGGTTCAACTATGTTTGGTATACACGGATTGTGGCTGGCTATGATTCTTTTTATGATAACTCGTGGTGTGGCACTTGGTTTATACCTGCCTGGCAGGATACTGAATAAAGTATAAAGAACGTTCATTTTTGACCAGTATCAAGCATCCGGTATCCTTGTATCCCACACTCCGCATCCTGAGTCTCACACACTTTACCACACAAATCCGCATAGTGATAAATTTAGGAACTTTGCAGCTTTAGGAATTAACAAAAAATCAGTAATCTGAAATAAATGTAAACCACAAAATGAAAATGATATGGCTGATCCGGTTAAACGTACAATTTTGATGATGCGCCACGCAAAATCGTCCTGGAGTAATCCTCACCTCAGGGATTATGATCGTCCGCTGAATCATCGCGGCAAGAATGATGCACCGAAAATGGGTACTTATCTGAAAGAACTGGGTATTATTCCCGAACGTATTGTGAGTTCACCTGCTGCCCGGGCACGCGCTACGATTCTCCATGTATTGGATTCTATGGGTTTGCCACATGATTTGGTGGAGTGGGATGAAAGTTTGTATTTCACAGGTGCAAAAAGTTATGTGGATGCTATCAAAAAAACAGATCATGAGCTTGAGTCAGTAATGACGATAGGCCATAATCCTATGACAGATGAAGCAATTTCACTGTTATCAAAAACTCCGTTTTACAAGCACATTGCCACGGCAACTATTGCCTGTCTTGAAGTGAGTTTAACATCCTGGAAAGATCTTGAATTTGGCACCTGTGATCTTAAATGGATTACAACGCCAAAAGAGATATAAGGGATTGTACATTGTTAGACTGAAAAGCTTTATATTGCGGCAAATTATATTACATGCGATTTTAAATGATCTTTAAGCAAAAATTTTATTATCTCACAAAAACACCACTGAGCGCAGAAGGGCCGAAAGATGTTGAAGTGATTGGCCGGGCCGACGACAGCAATGAGTTTCCTGAACTCTTCAAGCGTTATGAAGAGCTTCGTTCTCACGCATTTAATAATGATAAGCTTTACAGTATTGTAAGAGCCGATGATATCTACGACCTTGTAAGAACAGGGACGGAAAAAGAAGCAAAAGAACTGGCATACGAAAATGCCGAACCGGATATCATAACTAATCTACAGCACCGTGTTATGCAGCTCGGCGATAAAAATGCCGAAGCAATTCTGAAGGAGATACACCAGATTACGGTATAAAAATCCTGCTAAAACCTGTCAGCACCCACTGGATCAGGCAGCGTTACCACAACCTGTCAGCATTACACAACACAGACTGGGGCACTCGCCGCAAGGTGCCTGTATTGGTTCATTTGATATGCGATTTTTCCCATTGGGATCCCTACGGGGCGATATCCGATTGCAGATATGCGAAGTACTATAGATTGACCATCCCTATGGGATAAATCGAGTATCATTTAAACGTGAGTTTAAAAAATTACTAAAGTTCTCACGATTCTGACGTGCACAAAACAGGAGTGCCGAATCTGCTTACCCGTTTTCGCCTTTATAGGTGGCGGCAAGTACTGTAATATCATCGCTTTGAGGGGCAGCACCAGCGAATTTCATAACCTCAAGAAAAAGTCCTTTTACAAGAGAATTCAAAGATTTATCTGATGATTTTTTCAGATAGTCCACAATTCTGTACTCTTCAAAAAAGCCGTCATTTTCGTCTTCTGCTTCAGAAACACCGTCAGTAAACGTCAGAACAGTATCGCCGGGTGATAGCTGAATGGTTGTTTTCTCATAAGGTGCATCATCAAACTTACCAAGAAGCAGGCCGCCAACATCATCAAGTTCACGAACTTCGCCGTTTTTGCTTGAGAGGTATGGCAAATTATGCCCACCATTGCAATAACTTAGTTCACCGGTTTTAATATTAAGTACCGCATAAAATACCGTGACAAAAGTAGATATGTCACTCTCAGGAATCAGCATATTGTTGACTTTGAAAATGCACTCGGCGGGATCTTTTACTTCCGACCCGATAGATTTGAGCATAGTGCGGCATACAGCCATGTAAATCGCTGCAGGCATACCTTTTCCGGCTACGTCTCCGATGAAAAAAGCGAAGTGTTCATTATCAATTTTAAAGAAGTCGTAGAAATCGCCACCTACATGTTTCGCCGCAATCATGTGTGCATAAACATCGAATCGGTTGTCATCTGCATATACAGGGAAATCCTGTTTCAGGATTTTTTGCTGAATACGTGCAGCCATATCCAGGTCATAGGTAAGTGTGCTAAGCTGGCTTTCCATTTCTTTCGATTTATGGATACGCTCGATCTCTTTGAGGGTTTTTTCAATTGTAGTTTCGAGATCTTTGAAGTCGATAGGCTTGGTTACGAAATCATAGGCTCCGCGATTCATAGCAGTACGGATATTGTCCATATCACCGTAAGCAGATACCATTATAGCTTTAATATCCTCCCTTTGGATATTTTGCAGCTCATTCAGCAGTGTGAGGCCATCCATCCGCGGCATATTGATATCGCTTAAAATCAATGAGATTCCATGGTCATTTCCTATGATATCCAGTGCTTCCTGTCCGTTTTCCGCAAAATGAAATTCATACTCTTTGGACCTGATTTTATGTCTGAAACGCTGCATCATGAGCATTTGCAAATCAGGTTCATCATCCACAACCAGAATTTTTTGTATGATTGAACTCACTTTTTTTCTTCCTTTGTTTTTTGGATCATTTGACTGATTTCAGATTTTAGAGATTCAAAATCGATCGGCTTTGTAAAGAATTCCTTGGCACCTGATTCAATCGCTTTTTTATAATTCTCATCATCACCGTAGGCAGATATCATGCTCACATGTATATGTGGATGTACAGATTTAATCGTATTCAACAGCTCAAGGCCGGTCATTCCAGGCATGTTAATATCAGAAAAAACATATACCACATCCGGAGGTTCTGTGCTGTTCAGAAGTTCGAGGGCTTGATTGCCTGAAAAAGCAAATTCAAGTTCAATATCCCCATTTCTGATTTCTTTTCTGAATTTTTGCCTGAACAGCATTTCTACATCCTGTTCATCATCTACAACTAAAAATTTCATGTGTTTTAAGGGAATTTGGTTACGTGCTAAGGTAATGAAAAAGGTTGAATTTATACTATTTTTGATTCACTTTTATTCAGCAAAACAAACTTTGCTATTGAAAACCCATCAATATTTTTTTCTCAAAACTAATGGATTTTAATATACAGCCTTTCGTCTATTTTTAATAAATAAGCGCCTGATAAAGCAATGTTCTCAATTTTCCGTGCAAATCGGAACCGGTAGCAGGTATGAGTTGAGTAAAGAACACAACTACCATATTATCCTGCGGACTCACCCAGTATGTGCTATGATAAGCACCGCCCCATCCATAATCTCCAACGGCGCCGGGTACCCCGCGTATACCGAGATCGGTTACAACTTCAAAACCAAGCCCAAAGCCTGCACCTGGCCTGAAATCGATATTATGAAAATGATTCACCGTCATAAGTTCAACCGTTGCCGGGCTCAGAATTCGCACTCCATCCAGTTCGCCACCGTTCAGCAGCATTTGCAAAAAACGGGCGTAATCTTCTGCGGTGGAAAGTAGTCCGGCTCCTCCTGAAAAACTTATGCGCGGGCCTTCTATATAATGTCCCTGACCGATATTTCCACCGGGGTGGGGTGCACGCTCGATTCCCCTGTCGGCAGTTGCAGAATAAACCGCAGCCAGGCGATGTTCTTTATATTCAGGCAGATAGAAATGGGTATCAAACATTCGAAGTGGTTCAAGGATTTCCTCTCTGAGGAAACGGTCGAGTGATAATCCGCTTACTTCTTCGATCACCGCGCCTAAAATATCGGTTGAGAATCCATATACATAGCGGTCGCCAGGGTGGGATTCCATTGGTAAAGCGGCCATTCGCCTGATGGTTTCACGGACAGGCTCGTCCCTGTGGGCAAAATACCAGCCCTGGATTCCCGCCTCTTCCCAAAGATCAGCGGCTATTCCATGGCCATAGCTTACCCCGGAAGTATGCATTAAGAGCTGCCTGATTGTCATTGGCCTTGCTGCGGGTACGATGTCGTAGCCACCGCCTTCTGTCGTCACTGCAACGGTTGTTTCCATAAATTCGGGAAGATAGTAACCAACCGGATCAGAAAGGAGCAGCTTGCCCTGTTCCTGCAATATCATGATTCCCGCACTAACTATCGCTTTGGTTTGTGAGGCGATACGGAAGATGGTGTCATGTGTCATCGGAGTTTCCGATTCAACATCCCGATAACCGGCAGCTTCAAAAAAAACGGTTTGGCCTTCGCGAAGAACCAGGGCTACTGCGCCACTCATTCGCTGCTGTTCAGAGTATTCGTGAAGCATAGATGATAATCGTTCGAGCCGTTCAGCGTCAAAACCCAGCTCTACAGGATCACCCTGTGGAAAAATTGGAGCGTGTGGTGCCGGCAGTGTTTGAGAGAAAGTTTGTGCTGCAAGTATGCTGATAAAGATTGCAATACACAGTGCACGATAGAATAAGGAATTGATTATCATGATTTGATCAGTTTATTTAATAATCGATGAGGGAATAAATAATGTCTTGTTGCTGGCCTAAAAAATTGCTGTATCACAAAATCATAGTTTATTTGCCAAATTAATTCAATATTATTGCAATTATTCATTTTTTCACAAATAAATCATTTTTATAGTAAATAATTGAGACTTATGGGGAAAACCAGTGGCCTGATTGAGGGACAGCTTATACATCAAACAGATTTAAAAAAAATTGCCGAACACAAAGATCATCGTGGATCATTTTCAGAGATTTTCCAGGAATCCTGGGGTACATGTATACAACCGGTACAATGGAGTTTGGTTAAATCTCAAAAAAAAGTGTTCAGGGGTATGCATTTACACAAAAGACATGATGAATACTTTTGCCTGATAACCGGTCATTGCCTTGTGGCACTAAAAGATATCAGGCCGGGATCACCTAC
Organism: Balneolaceae bacterium; assembly: GCA_003559375.1. Taxonomy (GTDB): domain Bacteria; phylum Bacteroidota; class Rhodothermia; order Balneolales; family Balneolaceae; genus Rhodohalobacter. The sequence goes on from PWLN01000374.1 coordinate 10,067, forward strand.
AGAGGGTTTTTTTTCCCTTTATGAACTTTTCGAAGAAGATTTAGCGGCTTTGGCTTTTCCTACAGGCCTTCTCCATGGATGGTATTTTTTTGAGAATTCCATTCATGTTCAGGCTGTTTCTGAAGCATACCACGATTATGGCAAAGATGATAACTGGGGAGTTGTCTGGAATGCGCCCGACCTTGGAATTCCATGGCCAATGGATGATGTGATACTTTCTGAACGTGCTCAGGATTTTCCAACGGAAACAGAACTCAAAGCTTCTTTAGGCGACTGGAAAGCTTTTGAATGATTTTTCGGGGTAGCTCATTCATTGTATGGCCTTTAATAAGTACTGGAGTTCTTAATTTTTTTTTCAGGCTGACCTTTTCCAGAATAAGCCCCCCCTTAGCCTGATTTCTTATATGTTCAACATTCTCTGAAGTATTTATCTTTGTTGCCCATTGAGAAAGTTCTTTTACCCTCTCTTTAACCGGAATACCGGGATGATGGCCACGTTTGAAATAGAGAACGGTAGGTTCATTATGTGAATAGGCATTGCATTCATGATGATTGTGAAATTGAATCCACATGTGTATATCTGTGAACTTATCTTTGGGGGTAGTTCTCCAGCCATATGGCAGTTTATTATATAATTCAAGTGTGTGGCTGGCATTGGAGAGAGAAATACTGGCTCTGTTTCTTGCTCCCGCTGCTTCTGAAGAGGCGCCATAATATCCGATATATTGCCCTATTGTGAGTGATTGGTCGGGCCGAACCTCAATAAATGTGGTTGATGCAAAATTATAATTCGTCAGGATATTTTTCAGAGTTTCAAGATGATTCGGCAGCATCAGGTCCCTGTCACACAAATAGGCAACATTATTTCCCTCAGCTTGCTGCAATGCCTGGTGTCTGTACACTTCACCCCGGCGTTCATGTTTGGGATGATCAAAAAATCTGATTCTTGAATCACCAGCCATCAGTTTTCCGATGATTGTCCTTGTATTTTCAGATACACCATCACCAATAATGAAAAGTTCAAAATTCTCTATAGTCTGATTTTGAATGCTGCCTACAGAATATGGCAATAGCGTTCCACGGTCGCCAGTAGTTGGGAGAATGATCGTGAATTCTTTTGATTTCATAGTTTATTACGGGAAAGTTCTACTAATTTATGAATGGTATTAACAACTTCAACTCCGTCAGTAAAACTGCTTCTTGGGGCGGGTCCGCCATCTAAATAATCCAGAAATTCTTTTAATTCGAGCCTGAGGGGCGGAGTATTATCGAAACCTTTTTTTTCGGTTTTCAGGCTATCATGCTCACTGTTTGCATCACCATATATGATGCTTACATGATCTGTTTTTTCATCGGCAAGCAAGGCTATTCCGCCTTCACAGTGCAATCTTACTTCCCTGATTTTGCTCTCATATCGATTGGAAACCTCAAATACAGCATACGGATTGTTTCCAAGGAGTGCGATTAACCCGCGAATCACACCATCATGAAATTCGGCAGTGGCTGCTTTTGGTTTAGGAATAAAACCAAAGATCTCTTTTGCAATGGTAATATCGTGCGGGAGTAAATTCCAGGCGCTGTCGGTATCTTTTCGGGGGCTTGTCCAGTTTGCCCGGGTCGACCGGATTCCGAGTACTTTGCCCAGTGTACCATTGCGCCCGATTTCACCTAATAACTGAATTCCGGGGTGATAAAGCCAGATATGCATCAGGTATACATTATCAGGCTTTAATCGTTCCAGGGCGAGGGCATCATCCAGATTTGTAGTTAATGGTTTTTCCAGGAAAACCGGTATATCGAGCGGAATGATTTGTTCGAGAATGTTGCGGTGTGTTTCTGATGGGGTTGCAATGATGATGCCATCATAATTATTGTTTGATGGAATACCTCTGAAAACACGATTGGCGCCGGCCTCGTAAATATCATTTTCTGCCGAGTGGTCTGTTTCAAATACATCTACAGAAGCTTTAAGATATACCAGCTCCTTCAAGATTTTTAATCCCCAAATGCCACATCCAATAAGTGCTATTCTTTTTACCACTTGTTAATGGAACTTGTATTGTTGAAGTAAAATATATTTATTCCGGATTACGCATTAGACTTCCGAAGTCTTTTTGGTCTTATGCGTAAATTGGATTTATTCCAACTTATTAGTATCGGTGAAGGATGTATAATAATGGTAAAATCATGTATATGAAATACAAGAAGCTGGTACCGGGACTTTTCATACTTATTTTTTTCTTCATTCAGGTATTGGGAATATTAGCGGGAAGATTTACCGAATCAAAGTTCTTTTGCTGGGCGCCATTTGATGAAATCTCATTATTTGTTATAGAGACAGAGGTAAATGGCAAAATGTTGACTCCCGATGAAATTAGAGCCAGATACAGAATAAGACCTCAAGGCAGGGAGAACAGAAGCATACATAACGTTATTTCAATTGTAAGGCAGTATGAAGACACTTACGGTTCAGGCGAACTGGTTGTTGTGAAAATTTCATATAAAATAAATGGACATAAAAAAGGAACATGGTACTGGCCGGAAAACAAAATTTATCACCAAATCTGATCTGCCGGTTGAAGCAATCGTTGCAGTCAAAGCACTATTACTATATGTTTTCTTTGTTCATTACGGGATGGTTAAACCCGGAGCTTATGACTTGCCCTTTCTTCCATTCATGGGTATTCTCAATGCTATTCCTTCTTTTGTTTATCAGCTTGCATCAATTGCACTGTTAGCTGCTGTACTTGTACCATTTGTAGTAAAAGATTTTTATCGGGAATCTGCTTTTATTGCCGGGATCATCATCCTTTTTTTTATTTTTTCATCAAAACCAATATTCAGCAATTCGCTTACATTCACAGCATGCTTATTGGTACTTATTGGCCTGTACCGCGGCACATCTTACCTATTTAGAATTCAGATCTCCATTTTATTCCTGGGTGCAGGGTTGAACAAATTATTCACAAGCGACTGGTGGAATGGAAGGTATATCGATCATTTTATGAGAGATATTTATAATGTGGGGCTATATCTTTCATATGTACCCGAAGAAATGCTGACCATAGCAGTACTAATCGGTATCAGTGTAATATTCACAGAACTATTGCTTGCACTCTTCGTTCTTATTCCAAGGTATACCAGATTAACAATATATTTGGGATTGCTTTTTTTTGGCGGGATGCTCCTGGTAACGAAAGGCACTCTTTCACTTCGTTTTTTTTATCTCATGAGTGTGGCCTTTCTACTAATCTCGAGTTTGCAGATGAATCATATTACAATTATTCAACGGTCCGGGTTTTTTGCTGTATTGATAAAATTCCTTGATTTATCCGATGCCATTAAATCAGTTGTTAAGCTCAGAACAGGTCTTACAATTACTACAGATCACCATACCTACACCGGGAAGAAAGCCTTAACAAAACTGTTACTCAGCAAACAATTCATTATGTCAGTTTATTTTTTGTCTCTGATTTTCATCCTGGTCTTTCCCAGATTAATAAACAGGTTTAATCAGTTCTTTTAAAAGTGAAGCTCCAACTATCTTTTCAGTTATCTCCTTAAACGTTGATTCAGCCATATTCGTAATCCGTGTAATCCTTTCATCCGATTCATCCGTGATTCAGACAACAGGTAATTCAATGATTTGCCTCCTGGTTTTCCGGTTACTTTAACGGACCGAACAGCGTCGGGGGGCTGCGATGTCTGGTCCCCTGCTCGTAGGCATACGCGTACCGGATCAGTCTGCCCTCTTCGAATTCCTCGTCCAG
>PWLN01000324.1 GCA_003559375.1 Balneolaceae bacterium
ACGGTATCTTTGCTGATATAAAGCTCTGCGGCAATCTCTTTATAGAGTAATCCCTGAGCAAGCAGCATAATCACCTCTTCTTCCCGGGGAGTGAGCTTTAAGAGGTCATCCTTTATATCCCTGTTTTTTTGAAAGGATTGAACCACTTTACGTGCAATCTGTGGCGACATGGGTGAACCGCCCTTCATCACCTCTTTAATGGCATTCAGGATTTCGTCGGCCGGAGTAGTTTTAATGAGGTATCCAACGGCACCGTACTCCAATGCATGAAAAATTTTTGTGGTATCCTCGAAAACGGTAAGCATAATCACATGAATTTTCGGAAGTAATTCTCTGATTTCACGTGCGGCTTCGATTCCATTCATTCCGCCGAGATGAATATCCATCAACACCACATCGGGTTTCTTCATGGGAAGTTCAAGGAGTGCATCTTCTGCACTCTCGTAATCACCTATACACCGGAATCCGTGAGAGCCGTCGAGCAGAACGGATAGGCTCTTCCGTATTTTATGATCATCTTCTACTATAATTACCCGGATATCCATACACCTATAAACAACACCGATCTTATAAAAAAATCAATAACCCGAAGAGGCTATTAAACAGTAAATACGAATTCTAAAGTGCAGCCTTCACCTGGCTTACTGAAAATTGATACATTGCCACCCACAAGTGCCATTCGTTTTCGGATATTATCCAGTCCGTTGCCCTCATGGCCTATCTTACCGGAATCAAATCCGATGCCATTATCTTTCAGGGTGATCATACATTTCTTACGATCAACAATCACTCGCGTTAAAACTTCACTGGCTCCTGAGTGCTTTACCACATTCGTACAGATTTCTTTATAGACCATTAGCAGATGGTGCCGGATGTCTGACGATAACACAGATGAAGGGAGGTGAACCGGAATATCAAACCGGCAACGAATACCTGCATTCTGAAAATATTCCGTTGCAAACTGGGTGAGATAGTCGATAAAATTTTCCAGCGAGTCGTTTTGTGGATTAACTGACCAGACGATTTCCCTGAATGTTTCAATTACCCCAACAGACGCCTGAGACATTTCAGATAGCCGTTGTTTCAGGAATTCGCGATCAGTATCATCACGGCTGCTGAGTTCACCCAACAGCTTGATTTCTGTGAGCCGGGATCCCAGTTCATCATGCATATCCCGTGCAATGCGCAGCCGTTCACTTTCAAGCATGTGTTGCTGTTCTATTTTTTTGATGCGCCTCTTCAGTTTCCGGGTTGATGCGTAAAATATGATGGCAGCGAAAAAGATTATGAGAAACAGAGCTGAAAGTGCACGAAACCACCCGGTTTGCCAGAATGCAGGCATCACATGAATGGTGATATGGGATCCTTCCAAGTTCCAGATGCCATCATGATTGCTGGCAATAACCCGGAAACGGTACTCACCGGGTGGAATGTTGGTATAAAATTCCTGACGGCGATTCCCGATTGGATTCCAGTCCGGATCAAATCCTTCGAGCATGGTACGGAATTCTATCCTTTGTGGTGAAATAAAACTGAGTGCGGTAAAACGGATTGAAAAATTCCGGATTCCGGGTTCAATCAGTACAGGTTGTTCTTCAGTAAAGGTATTTTGGCCCGCGAATACGTTCTCAATGATAATAGGAGGCGGTTTTTCATTGATTTGAATAGCTGCAGGGTTGATCATGGCAATTCCTTCGATAGTCGGAAACCACATTCGTCCGTCGGTAGATAGGTGTGCTGACGGGTGAGATCCACCATTGGTTTCACGTGTCACCATGCCGTCTTCTATTCCATAGGTATGTGTAAAAACCGACTCAGCATTACCCATCGCAACTTCATTTAAAGCATTTCTGGATACACGGTGAATTCCTCTGTTAGAACCCATCCAGAAATATCCGTCATTATCAGGGAGAATGTGAAAAACCAGATTATCATTTAACCCCTGTTCTGTTGTTATGATTGTGAAGGTGTCATCATGATAGCGCAGCAAGCCACTGCCAACTGTCCCGAACCAGATAATACCATCTTCATCTTCATAAATGGCACGTACAGTAACTTGCGGTATCTGGTGGCTTTGGTGAAAATCAGTAAAAACTCCGTTTCTGAAACGTGCCGGACCATTAAAAGTGGCCAGCCAAATGTCGCCGTTATCAGATTCATGAATCACCCTGGCATTCGGATGTGGTAAACCATCTTCAGGTCCGTACCTTGTAATTTCTTGATTTTCGTAGTAAATAACGCCGTTGAAGGGGGTGCCGAACCAGAAATTGCCGCGGCTGTCTTCGAATATCGATAAAACTACATTTGACGGAAATCCATTGGCAACATTGAAGTTCTGCAGTACGCCATGCTCCAGACGGTACAATCCGCCACCCCAGGTGCCGATCCATAACCTGCCGGATGAATCTTCCAATACCGACCAGACACAGGTGTTTTCAATAGGTATTTCAAGACGAATAATCATACTGTTATTATACCGGCTTACGCCGTCACAGTTTTTCCCGAACCAAATACTGCCATCAGCAGATGGAGAAATTGATGTAATGTTGTTGATTGCATCAACACCTTCCTCTTGTATCACCTTAATAGTAGCATTAACCAGCCGGTTTAATCCACCGGTACGGGTTCCGGCCCACACAGTTCCTTCATGATCTTGCGTAATCGAAAGAATATTATTACCCGAAAGCCCGTGTATCTGCGATAATGTGAAGATTTCTCCATTCAAATAATGTGAAATACCGCCAGTTGTAGCAATCCAGATGGCGCCGTCGCTATCTTTGTATAATTCGGCAATATGAGACGAAGGCAAGTCATTTTCATCCGAAAAGATTTCAACTGAATTGCCCGAAAAACGGTAGAGTCCATTTCCCCGGGTACCGATCCATTCTACTCCATTCGATTCGATGTATATGAAATGAATTTCAAAAATACCCGCATCTTCACCTGTGATGTACGGATCAAAACTCTCGCCGTTAAAAACAGAAATTCCCAGAGATGTTGTTACGAAGATTCTACCATCCGGGGCGCTGTAGATTTTTGAAACAACATCCTGATGAAGCCCGTGATCGGTTGTGTAAAGGGTGATCTGGTCACCAGATATCCGTACAACCCCTCCGCCTGTTGTTGCAGCCCAAATATTCTCTTGTTTGTCTTCGGTGATCGAAACAACATTCCAGTGTTGTATATAATCACCAAGATTCAACAAAGTGAATTGTCCGTTTGATTTTCTTATCAGGCTGCCATTTTCGCTGCCAATCCAGATTGTTCCTTTACTGTCTTCGAATAGGGTTATAATAAAGTCTGACCGGAAAGCCGGAGTATTAAAGCGGTTGAATACCCGGAATGTAACACCATCAAAACGCACCAGGCCGCCATGCGTGCTAATCCAGAGGTAACCGTCAGATGATTGAACAATGCTGCTTACAGTACTCTGAGGCAGTCCTTCTTCCAGCCCGAAAGAAGTGATAACATAATCACGGTTCTGAGGGTGAATCTGGTAGGCGTGTGTCACTGAAGACAGCCAGGCAACAGAGAACAACACACCCAAGGTAAAGGTTACTATCCGGTTCATAAGAGTGAGTCAGTAATTCCGGAATCAAA
>PWLN01000355.1 GCA_003559375.1 Balneolaceae bacterium
TCCGAGACCACGCGACTATGTTGTTCGCCTGACAAAAAAGGCCAAGAGACTTGCCAGAAAATCTGCTCTCTCATTAAAAGCACGTGATGAAGCGATAGTTGTTGTTGAAGATTTTTCTTTCGATGCCCCTAAGACAAGGATGGTAACCGATATGATTTCAGCTTTACAGCTTGATGGAAAAAAAGTACTCATAATTGTGCCAGAGACTGATAAAAATGTTTATCTCTCAGCAAGAAATGTTCCAAAAGTTGATGTAATAGAAGCCACTAAACCAAATACATACGATATCATGAATGCTGATATTCTGTTGTTTACAGTTAATGCATTACCTGTATTGGAAATGACTTTTGCAGATAAAATTGAAGAGGAGGCAGCATGAGTATTTTAATTCAACCCCTTATCACCGAGAAGCTTACAAGGTTGCAGGATGTCCATCAACAATATGCTTTTGAGGTTGCACGGGATGCTACAAAACCACAAATAAAAAAAGCAATTGAAGAACGGTATCCGGATGTTAAAGTCTCCAGGGTGAATACTATGATTGTGCCTTCGAAACCTAAGGGAAGATTTACCAAGAGTGGTTTCGTTAAAGGCAGAAGCAGAATTTGGAAAAAAGCAATTATTACACTTAAAGAAGGTGAAATAGATCTCTTCAGTGAAATCTAAAAACGTATTTTAAAATGGCAACGAAACAGTTAAAACCAACAACACCGGGTCAACGCCACAGAATTGCCCCTGTCTTTGATGATATTACAACCGATAAACCGGTTAAGTCATTAACGAAAGGACTTGATAAATCCGGCGGCAGAAATAACCGTGGCAGGATGACCATGCGCAGAAGAGGCGGTGGGCATAAAAGAAAGTATCGTATCATTGATTTCAAGAGAGATAAACGCGATATACCCGCAAAAGTTCAGACAATTGAATACGATCCGAACAGAACAGCAAGAATTGCTCTTCTTGCTTATGCTGATGGTGAGAAACGCTATATTATTGCCCCTAACAAATTACAGGTAGGTGATACAGTAATAAGTTCTGAAACAGCTTCTCCAGATACCGGGAATGCAATGCCAATGATCAAAATGCCTCCTGGTACTTATATCCATAATGTCGAACTTTATCCGGGCAAGGGAGCACAATTGTGCAGAAGTGCAGGTACTGTTGCACAAATGGTTGCAAAAACTGACAAGTATGTAACAGTAAAATTGCCTTCAGGTGAAGTGAGATTGATTTTGGGAACCTGCTACGCCACAGTAGGTGCAACAAGTAATCCGGATCATTTTAATACCACCCTTGGTAAAGCCGGAAGAAGCAGATGGCTCGGAAGAAGGCCTAAAGTACGCGGTGTTGTAATGAACCCGGTTGACCACCCGATGGGTGGTGGTGAAGGACGGGCATCCGGGGGGCACCCTCGTTCGCCATGGGGGCAATCTGCCAAAGGCAAGAAGACAAGAAACCGTAAAAAACTTTCGTCAAAGTTCATTGTAAGACGGCGAAAAACGAAATAATCATTAAAGTATATGCCAAGATCACTAAAAAAAGGGCCTTACGTCCACTATAAACTTCAGCGAAAAATTGATGCGGCAAATGAAAGCGGCAAAAAGAAAGTGATTAAGACGTGGTCGAGAAGTTCAATGATTACTCCGGATTTTATCGGGTTAACAATCGCCGTACATAATGGGAAGCAATTTATTCCGGTTTATATAACAGATAATATGGTTGGCCATAAATTAGGTGAATTTTCACCCACACGAACTTTCCGTGGCCACCCGGTTAAGAAAGGTAAATAATAATTTTTAGATAGATGGAAACTCCATTACCAGTATTCGAAGCTCGGGCAGTTCAGCGCCATCTCAGAAAATCACCACGAAAAGTACGGCTTGTAGCCGACTACGTTCGTGGAGACAAGGTAGACCGCGCTATAACCAAATTGTCATTTTTAAATAAATCGGCAGCTTTGGATGTGTCTAAGGTTATCAGGTCAGCAGCAGCTAACCTCCGGGACAAATTTGAAGAGGAGAGGCTTGATGACGATATGCTTTATGTGAAAACCATATTTGTTGATGAAGGTGTAACCCTGAAGAGAATTCAGCCTGCACCGCAGGGACGTGCACACAGAATCAATAAGCGCAGCTGCCACATAACCGTGGTTGTTGCCAAAAAACAAGAAGAAACTGTAACTGAATAACTGCAGAGGAAAACATTGGGACAAAAAACCAATCCAACCGGACTTAGACTTGGAATTATTAAAGGCTGGGATTCTAACTGGTACTCAGAAGAAAATGAAGCTTCAATTTTGTTAGAAGATGCCAGGCTCAGAGAGTACCTTCAGGCACGCCTGAGAAATGGCGGTTTATCGAAAATAATCATTGAAAGAACGCCTAAAAGAATCTTATTGACACTCAATACATCAAGGCCAGGTGTAATAATTGGAAAAGGTGGTGAACAGATTGAACTTCTGCGGGAAGAATTAAAAAAAATCACAAATAAGGAAGTTCAGATTAATGTTAGTGAAATTAAACGTCCTGAACTGGATGCCAGCCTTGTAGCTCAAAATATTGCACAACAGCTTGAAGCAAGGGTTTCATTCAGGCGTGCAATGAAAACAGCCATTTCATCTACTATGAGAATGGGGGCTAAGGGTATAAAAATCAAATGCTCAGGAAGGCTTGGTGGTGCTGAAATGGCCCGTACTGAACAATACAAGGAAGGCCGTATTCCGTTACATACACTTCGTGCAGACATCGATTATTCCCAGGCCACAGCGAATACCATCTATGGCGCTATTGGCGTAACAGTTTGGATATTTAAAGGTGAGATAATTGGTGACGTTGATCTTGCACCGAACATTCAGGCAAAACAGGAAAGTGAACCAAGCAGAAAACGTGCAAACCGTGGTGAACGAAAGTCACGAAGAAGAAGACGAACAAGTAACTAATCGATTGATTGAACGATGTTAGAACCAAAAAGAATTCACAGACGCCGGGTACACCGGGATAAACTTAAAGGAAATGCACAGAGAGGGCATACTTTAGCTTTTGGAACGTTTGGGCTCAAGGCACTCGAACCCAAATTTATTACCTCAAGACAAATAGAATCGTGCAGGGTTGCGATTGCCCGTTCATTGCAAAGGGAAGGAAAAACTTTTATCCGTATTTTTCCAGACCGCCCTGTTACCTCAAAACCGGCTGAAACCAGGATGGGTAAAGGTAAAGGGGCACTCGATCACTTCATCGCTGTAGTAAAACCTGGCAGAATTCTGTTTGAAATTGCAGGCGTTACCGAAGATAAAGCCAAGGAAGCATTGAGAAGGGCTTCTCATAAACTTCCAATCAAAACCAAATTTATAAAACGCAGAGATCTGGATAATTAACCGGAACAGGTAATCGAATTATGAAAGCACATGAACTGCGAGATCTCTCGCTAACAGAACTGGAAGCAAGATTAAAAGACGAACAAAAATCACTTGTAGATTTTCGCTTCAATAAAGCAATTGCAGGACAGATCGAAAATCCGGCAAGGATTAAAAATACACGTCGGGAAATTTCCCGGCTAAAAACGGTTATTAACGAAAAATTAAGTGCTGAATAATATTATGGGTCAGGCACAACGATCACAAAGAAGAACAAGAACCGGTACAGTTGTTAGTAACCGGATGAATAAGAGCATTACTGTTGCTGTAAACAGGCAGATTAAACATCCTATTTATGGCAAATTCATCACGAAAACTACCAAATTAATGGCTCATGATGAAAATAATGACGCCAATATCGGAGATACGGTTCTTATTATGGCAACAAGACCGCTTTCGAAAAGAAAAAGCTGGCGTTTAGTTGAAATAATTGAAAGAGCAAAATAACGATCAATTAGTAAGGTTAGATCATGATTCAAACGCAAACAATTTTAAACGTAGCCGATAACAGCGGTGCCCGAAGAGTGATGTGTATCAAAGTTCTTGGAGACTCCAGAAGAAGATACGCACGTATAGGAGACTTGATCTCTTGTTCGGTCAAGGCAGCAATCCCGGGTGGTAATGTGAAAAAGGGTGAAGTGGTTAAAGCTGTTGTGGTAAGGACCAAGAAAGAAATTCGGCGCCGCGATGGAAGTTATATTCGATTTGACGAAAACGCGGCGGTAATCATCAACAAAGATAATGAGCCAGTAGGCACACGTATCTTCGGCCCGGTAGCCAGAGAGCTAAGGGAAAAGAATTTTATGCGTATCGTGTCTCTCGCTCCTGAAGTATTATAAAATTTACGGTCATGCCCAGGAAGTATAACAAACAGAATAAATTGCATGTCAAAAAAGGCGATGAAGTATTAATCATTGCCGGAAATGATAAAGGCCAGCGTGGAAGAGTATTGATGGTGAACCCTGAAAAAGAAAGAGTTCTTGTTGAGGGTATCAACATTCGAACACATCATGAAAAACCATCGCAGGATAATCCTCAGGGTGGCCGTCTAAGAAGAGAAGCGCCGGTTCATGTTAGTAATATGATGGTGATTGATCCTACTACCGACGAACCCTCACGAATTGGAAGAAAACGCCTTGAAGAAGATGCCGGTGGCAGATGGGTAAGGTACGCAAAAAAAAGCGGCGAAATTATTGACAAGTAATCATTAGATCAATGGCAGAAGCAAGATTATATACACAGTACAAAGAAGAAATTGTACCAAAGCTCATGGAAGAGTTTAACATTGATAATGTTATGGCTGTACCGAAGCTTTTAAAAATCGTTATCAATGTTGGTGCTGGTGAGGCCATTTCTGATGGCAAATACCTGGACAAAGTAGTCGAAAATATCGGCCTTATTGCAGGACAAAAGCCTGTTAAAACCATAGCAAAAAAATCTGTCTCGAATTTCAAGTTGAGAGCTGGCATGCCAATTGGATGCAAAGTTACACTTCGTGAGAAAATTATGTACGAATTCCTGGACAGGCTCATAAACCTTTCGCTGCCGCGTACGCGCGACTTTCAGGGAGTTCCCAACAAGAGCTTTGATGGAAGAGGCAATTATACCATGGGTATTAAGGAACATACAATATTCCCGGAAATTGATGTGGATACCGTAAGCACTATTCACGGGATGGACATTACATTTGTAACCAACGCCGAGACAGATGAACAGGCATATGCATTGTTGAAACATTTCGGTATGCCATTTAAAAAATAATTTAAAGACAATACACCAATTCAATGGCTAAAAAATCCTGGATAGCACGTAACGAAAAAAGAAAAAGAACTGTAGACAAATACGCTCAGAAACGTAAAGAGCTTAAAGAAGCCGGCGATTATGAAGGTTTGCAAAAATTACCACGCGATGCCAGCCCTACACGGGTTCGGAACCGCTGTGGAGTAACCGGACGATCGCGCGGATATATCGGTAAATATGGTATTTCCAGAATAAAATTCAGAGAAATGGCTCTGGATGGGAAAATACCTGGTGTAAAGAAAGCAAGTTGGTAACCGGAGATATAATAACATGAACAGCGATACCATATCAGATTTTTTAACCCGCATCAGAAATGCACAACAGGCCGGGCACCGGCGGGTAGATGTGCCTGCCTCAAAAATAAAAAGAGCGATTTCAAAGATTCTTGTAGATAAAGGGTACATCAGCAAGTTCATTGATATCGAAGATGGAAAGCAAGGCGTTTTGAGATTATTTTTGAAATATGATGCATACGGCCAACCAGTCATTAAAGAGATTAAACGGATTTCAAAACCCGGATTACGGAAATATAGCTCGAATAAGGATTTACCAAAATCATATGCCGGTTTGGGTATCGTCATTGTTTCCACTTCCATGGGTGTGATGACAGATAAGGAAGCTCGTAAATTAAATGTGGGTGGAGAAGTACTCTGCTCTGTTTATTAATTAAAGATTTTAATCACCATGTCCAGAATAGGAAAACAACCCGTACCTTTGACTGATAATGTTGAATTCAGTATTGGCCAGGATAATGTAGTTACCATCAAAGGTGAAAAGGGTACAAGTACATTAAGGATACATCCTGATATCAAAATTGAGTCCAGGGATAACGAAATTCAGGTTATTCGTACTAACGATTCAAAGGAACAAAAATCATTGCACGGGCTTTATCGCTCTCTGATTTACAATATGGTTGAAGGTGTTTCTAAAGGGTACAAGAAGCAGCTTGAGATCATTGGTGTTGGATACAGGGCAAATTACTCTGATGGCGTGCTTGAATTAAACCTTGGCTTTTCTCATCCTATTTATTTTGTTCCACCTGATGGCGTTGATATTGAAGTAGATACAAAATCCAGAAAAAATAACATTATCAATATTTCAGGAACTAACAAAGAATTGGTGGGGCAGGTTGCGGCAAAAATTCGCTCACTCAGGAAACCCGAACCATACAAAGGAAAAGGTATCAGGTATCTGGATGAGAAGATCAGAAGAAAAGCCGGTAAATCTGCAGCTAAATAATGTTTAACAGGTTAAGGATATGAGCAAACAAAACGTTAAAACTGAAAGAAGGAATAAGATCAGGCGAAGAATCCGCTCTGCAATACGTGGTACGGCAGAAAAACCACGCCTGAGTATATTCAAAAGCAATAAGCACGTTTATCTTCAATTAATTAACGATGTGGATAACGTAACAATCATGTCTGCTTCAACTCAATCAAACTCGCTGAAAGGAGTTTTGAAGGATAAAAGCCCATTAGAAGCTGCATCGATAATTGGAAAAACAATTGCCGAATCAGCGAAAGATAAAGGCATTGAACAGGTAGTATTCGACAGAAGCGGATATAAGTATCATGGAATCGTAAAAGCCGCGGCAGATGGAGCCCGTGAAGGTGGTTTAGACTTTTAAATTATTTGAATTATGCCAAAACTCAGAAGAAAACATAACATACCGGCCGCCAATTTAAACCTTGAGGAAAAACTTGTTCATATTAACAGGGTAGCAAAGGTTGTGAAAGGTGGTAGAAGGTTCAGCTTCAATGCCATTGTAGTGGTAGGTAACGGAGAAGGCGTTGTTGGGCACGGATTGGGTAAAGCCAATGAAGTGTCTGATGCCATTCAGAAGGGCTTTGATAATGCCAAGAAAAATCTTATCAAGATACCTTTGACTCCTTCAGGTTCCATTCATCATCCGGTTGTAGGTAAAGCAGGAGCTGGGAAAGTATTGCTGAGGCCTGCTGCTGAGGGTACAGGTGTGATTGCAGGAGGAGCGGTTAAAGCGATTCTTGATGTTGCCGGCGTACATAATATACTATCCAAATCTCTTGGATCAAGTAATCCGCACAACATGGTAAAGGCGGCTTATGAAGCTTTGAAGCAGCTAACTGATCCTGTTGAGGTAGCTCAACGTCGTGGAGTTAGTATTAAGAAAGTATTTGAAGGATAACAGCAACAGAAAACTGCTATGAAATTACACGAGTTAAAAGCACCTAAAGTAAACAAAAAGAACCGGAAAAGAGTTGGCCGTGGTCAGGGTTCCGGAACCGGAGAGCAGTCAACAAGAGGCAAGGATGGGCAGAGATCCAGAAGCGGCAGCAGTATTAGAGCCGGGTTTGAAGGTGGGCAGATGCCACTGCAGCGACGACTGCCAAAATTTGGTTTTAAAAATCGTTTTCGTAAAGAATATCAGGCACTCAATGTAAGTGATGTTTCAGGTTTTGTTGAGGCTGGGAGGCTTTCTGATCAAATTACGCTTGCTGAACTTGTTCAATCAGGTATTATCCACAAAAATAGCCTGGTTAAACTCCTTGGTAATGGCGAGATTGATAAAAAATTCAGTATTGAAGTACATGCCTGCAGCGCCTCAGCAAAAGATAAAGTTGAAGCAGCAGGCGGATCAGTAACAATTGTTTCATAAATAATTATCTCAGCAGTACTATCTAATGGGTTTAATAGAAAACTTTAGGAACATTTTTAAAATTGAGGATCTGCGCGACCGCATACTTTATGTTGTAGGGGTTCTGCTTGTCTACCGTATTGGCAGCTACGTTACAATGCCAGGTGTGGATGCAAGTATGCTCACTTCCCCAACCCGGGATGCATCAGATCTGCTCGGCCTTTTCGATATGTTTGTGGGAGGAGCATTTTCAAGGGCTGGAGTCTTTGCACTTGGAATCATGCCGTATATCACTGCAGCAATTATCATTCAGTTGATGGGTGCTGCTGTTCCCTACTTCCAGAAACTTCAGCGTGAAGGTGAGGAGGGGCGCAGAAAAATCAACAGATTAACCCGTTACGGAACTGTAGGTATTACTGCTGTACAGGCTATAGGTTTTGCTATTAACCTTATTGCAACCTCACCGAACGCAATTGTTGTAAGCAATACGGCATTCATACTTACATCGATTATAGTTCTTACTGCCGGTACAACTTTTGTGATGTGGCTTGGTGAAAGGATAACAGACCGTGGAATCGGAAACGGTATATCCATTCTGATTATGATCGGGATTATTGCAGTACTGCCTACCAACTTTATTAACGAAGTTACCACTACACAAAATGCAATTATTATCATAGTCGAACTCGCAGGGCTTGCACTTGTAATCGCATCATGTGTTCTTCTGACGCAAGGAACCAGAAAGATTCCTGTTCAATATGCAAAACGTGTTGTAGGCAGAAAAGTATATGGCGGCACAACCCAGTATTTACCACTACGTGTAAATGCCGCAGGAGTAATGCCTATCATATTTGCTCAGTCTATTATGTTTATTCCAAGTACAGTAGGAACATTTTTTCCGGAAAATGAGACTGTACAATGGATGACTGCCTGGTCAGCAGATTTTACAGGTGTAACATACTCGATTGTATTCTTCTTCATTTGTATGTTTTTCACATTTTTCTACACAGCTATTGCTGTAAACCCGAGGGAAATGGCAGACACGATGAAAAGACAGGGTGGCTTTATACCGGGTGTTAGGCCGGGCAAACAAACTGTGGAATTTATTGATAACATTCTTACAAGAATTACACTTCCGGGTTCTATATTTCTCTCATTTGTGGCAATACTTCCGGCAATTGTTGCAAGTATGGGAGTTACCCCGGGTTTTGCACTCTTTTATGGAGGAACAAGTTTGCTCATCATCGTTGGTGTTGCACTGGATACTTTACAACAGATAGAAAGCCATCTGATGATGAGGCATTATGACGGGTTTATGAAATCAGGTAAAATAAAAGGAAGAAGAAGAGCCTGATGATTTTTCTCAAGAGTGAAACCGAAATTGCCAAAATGCGGGATGCCGCTATTTTGGTTTCAAAAACGTTGGCTGAGGTAGCTAAAGAAATACAGCCAGGCATTGAAACAGGTTCACTCGACAGAATTGCTGAAGATTTTATTATAAAAAACAATGCAAAGCCTGCATTTAAAGGTTATGGGCCAATCGATAATCCTTTTCCTGCAACCCTTTGTATTTCAATAAATGAAGAAGTTGTACACGGAATACCAGGATCACGAAAGCTCTGTGAAGGTGATATTGTATCCATCGATTGTGGTGTTGAGAAGGATGGATAT
This sequence comes from Balneolaceae bacterium, assembly GCA_003559375.1. Lineage (GTDB taxonomy): Bacteria > Bacteroidota > Rhodothermia > Balneolales > Balneolaceae > Rhodohalobacter. The sequence continues at coordinate 9,498 of PWLN01000355.1, forward strand.
TTTGGTGACCACGCATATACATTTGCTGTAGGTGACTGTGATCCCGAAGACATTAAATTACTGAAAGTGACACTTGAGTCTCTCCATAAAGGAATCGATGCAGCAGTACATGGTAACAAAACCGGAGATATAGGCTATGCCATTCAGCAGCATTGTGAAAAGTCAGGATTTGGAGTTGTAAGAGATCTTGTGGGTCACGGTATCGGCAAGAGTATGCATGAAGATCCATCCGTTCCAAATTATGGCAAGCCAAACAGAGGTGAGCGGTTGAGAAGTGGTATGACTCTTGCTATTGAACCTATGATTACCAGGGGAACATGGAAAGTGAAAACTCTTGATGACAGATGGACAGTTGTTACTGCCGACGGTTCAAAATCGGCACATTTCGAACATGATGTTGTTGTTAGAGAAGGCGAAGCTGAAATTCTCAGTACTTTTGATTATATTACTGAGATCACCAAAAACGAAATTTTTCAAACTCATTAATGAATAATGGCTAAACAAGAGCCAATTAAACAGGACGGAAAAATAATTGAAGCATTACCAAATGCTCAATTCAGGGTTCAATTAGACAACGGACATGAGATTCTGGCACATGTATCCGGTAAAATGAGAATGTATTATATCAAAATTTTGCCGGGCGACAGAGTATCAGTTGAGATGTCGCCATACGATCTTAGTAAAGGAAGAATAACATACCGGTATAAGTAATCGATTTTATTATGAAAACAAGATCATCAGTTAAGAAAAGAAGTGCAGATGACAAAATAGTTCGCCGAAAGGGGCGTGTCTATGTTATCAATAAGAAAAATCCGCGACACAAACAGCGGCAAGGTTAACTCTATTTTATAAAACAAGGTATCTATGGCAAGAATTGCAGGTGTTGATTTACCAAAACAAAAACGTGGCGTAATTGGCCTTACCTATATATTTGGTATTGGGAAAACTACTGCCTTCCGTATTCTCGATGAATCCGGTATAAATCCGGAGACAAAAGTGGGAGATTGGACTGAAGATGAGGTTGCAACTTTAAGGCATATCATTGATAATGAACTTAAAGTTGAAGGTGCACTTCGAACTGAGATAAACTCTAACATCAGAAGATTGATTGAAATAGGATCTTATCGGGGTGTAAGACACAGAAAAGGCCTGCCGGTAAGAGGTCAGCGAACACAAACCAATGCCCGTACACGTAAAGGCAAGAGAAGAACTGTTGCCGGTAAGAAAAAAGCACCTAAATAATTAACGAATAATATTCTTAGAATAAATGGCAAAGAAACAAAGAAAAACTTCGGATAAGGCGTCTGCCAAGAAGAAAAGAAAAAAACAGGTTGCCGATCCAAATGGTATGGCTTTCGTGAAAGCATCATTCAATAATGTCTTGGTAAGTGTTACTGATGCCAACGGAAATGTTTTGTCATGGTCTTCATCAGGCAAAGAAGGGTTTAAAGGTTCACGGAAAAATACACCCTACGCTGCCCAGTTAAGTGCTGAAACTGCCGCGAAAGCTGCTTATGAAATGGGGCTTCGAAAAGTTGAGGTATTTGTGAAGGGGCCGGGATCAGGCCGTGAAGCTGCTGTAAGGGCATTGGCAACAAGTGGGCTCGAAGTTCTTTCTATCAAAGACAGGACCCCAATTCCTCATAATGGATGCAGGCCACCAAAAAGAAGAAGAGTATAACCAAAATATTTGAATGTAAATGGCACGTTACAGAGGACCAAAACAGAAAATCGCCCGAAGGTTTAAAGAGCCAATTTTTGGGCCAAGTACAGCACTTGAAAGAAAACCATATGGCCCTGGCCAGCATGGAAGAAGCAGATTTACAAGAAAATCGGAGTATGCAATTCAGCTTGATGAGAAGCAAAAAGCAAAGTACACCTACGGTTTGCTTGAAAAGCAGTTCCGTAATTTGTATGAAAAAGCTACAAGACAAAAGGGTGTTACCGGTGAGGTGTTTTTACAATTACTCGAATCAAGGCTGGATAATGTTGTATTCAGGATGGGATTTGCGAGAACCCGAAGGCAGGCCAGGCAATTAACCTCACACAGGCATGTGGTTGTAAATGGGCAGGTTGTAAACATCCCTTCATACCAGGTTAAACCAGGTGATGTTGTGAGCATCAGGCCGAAATCAAAAAATCTTGAGTTGGTTAAACACGCACTTGATTCCTATTCAACCAATAAATACAAATGGATTGAAACAGATAAAAAATCAATGACAGGAAAGTTTTTGCACCTGCCTGAAATGGAAGAGATTCCTGAAAATATCAACGTACAGTTGATCATCGAGCTTTATTCAAAATAATATTAATCAGTTTTATACAGATAATTCAAGAACTATGAATAATTATAGTTTACAAATGCCTGAAATCTTAGAAGTTGCAGAAGATTCTGATAATTTCGGAACATTTATATTGCAGCCTCTTGAACGGGGCTTTGGTGTTACTATTGGCAATTCATTCAGAAGAGTACTTCTTTCTTCATTGCCTGGGCTTGCCATAATAGCCGTCAGAATAAATGGTGTTGACCATGAATACTCAAGCATTGATGGTGTAAAAGAAGATGTATATGAGATTATTCTTAATCTGAAGCAGGTTCGCTTCAAGCAGGTGGAACAAAGCGGCGGCATTATCAACCTCACTAAAAAAGGGCCGGGCAACCTAACTGCAGGCGATATAGGTGATGCCACTGCTGATTTCGATGTTTTGAATCCAGGCCATATTATAGCAACATTGTCTGAAGATGTTACCCTTGAAATGGAGTTCCGGATCGGTCGCGGACGGGGATATGTACCTGCGGAGGAAACTGCGCCGGATTTTGAAGATGAAATCAATCTTTTGCCGATTGATGCTATCTTTACACCTATTAAGTCGGTACAGTTCGAGGTGGAAAATGTTCGTGTGGGCCAGAGAACAGACTATGAAAAATTGGTAATGAATGTTACTACCGACGGTTCTTTAAATGCGAAAGAAGCATTAACGATTTCAGGTAAAATTCTTAAAGAGCATATAGAGAAATTTATTACCGAAAAAATTGAAGAGCCATTTACTCAGGAAGAAGAGGAAGTAGATGCTGAAAAACAACGAATTGCAAATCTGCTGAAGACAAGTATTGAAGACCTGAACCTCAGTGTAAGGGCTTATAACTGTCTGAAATCGGCAAATATTAATACGATTGCTGAGCTTGTATCGAGGGATGAACAGGATCTGTTGAAATTCAGAAACTTCGGTAAAAAGTCATTATCGGAACTCATCGAAGTTATCGAAGAGAAAAATCTTGAATTTGGAATGGATGTAACGAAATACATCGATAAATAATAGGAATTTGTTATGCGACATCGTGTAAAAGGAAGAAAACTTGGCAGAACTGCCTCTCACAGAAAAGCAACTTTGAGGGCATTGAGTTCTGCTCTAATTAAAGAGCATAGAATTGAGACTACTTTGCCGAAAGCAAAAGAGCTTCGAACATTCATAGAGCCATTAATTACAACTGCAAAAGTTGACAATACCCATAACAGAAGGAAAGCCTTTTCCATACTGCAGAACAAATATGCTGTAACTGAACTATTTGAAACGGTTGGTCCGGCTGCTGCCGACAGGCCTGGTGGCTACACACGAGTACTGAAAATTGGCGTCCGTCAGGGTGATTCAGCAGAGATGGCTGTTATAGAGCTTGTGGATTTTAATGATGTTGCTCCTGAGCAAAAATCTGCTAAGAAAAAACGAACAAGAAGGGCAGGAAAATCCGGGAAGCCGGTTGTCTCCGATACTCCGAAAGAGAAAAAGCCAACGGTTGAAAAACCTGTGAGTGAAGACAAAATTGAAGAAGAGGTGTCAGCATCTAATGAGGTTGCAGTAGAAACAGAGGATACTGTTGCAGAAGCAGCTGTTGAGAAAACTGAAGAAAAGGTTGCAAATAAACAACCAGAAGTGACTGCCGATGCTGAAACTGACACTGATGCTTCTGAGGAAGAAAAGAAACCGGAATCAGGTAAAGAGAGCAGTAAATAAGCTCATCTTCGAATCGTAGAATTTTTTTAAAGAATATCTTGACATTGGATTTGTGATATTCTTATATTGAAAATCTGTCAAAAAAACGACAGTAAAATTTTTATGTTCTTTTTCATACTGAAAGTGATAACCAGATTGTTTGATGGGTTAGGGTTAGATGATTTTCCAAGAGTGTATTTATACAGATTACAATGGAGAGTTTGATCCTGGCTCAGGACGAACGC